>CAYWSR010000051.1:0-24652 GCA_964460385.1 uncultured Occallatibacter sp.
CTTCCATGCGCTCGCGCATCTGCAGGATGATGCCGATGCCGGCGATATTCACGCCCAGGTCCCGCGCCAGGTTCAGGATGAACTCCAGCCGCTCCAGGTCTTCTTCGGTGTAGTAGCGCGTGTTGCCCTCAGAGCGCGACGGCTTCAGCAGTCCTTCGCGCTCATAGAGGCGCAGCGTCTGCGGATGAATCTCGTACATCTCGGCCACCGCCGAGATCATGTACGCGCCCTTCGATTTGCGTTTGGCTGCCATCAGTTCACCACTTTGAACCTTGCATCTTAAACATCTGGGTAACCATCCCTCCGCAAGTCCAGCACGAAGAGGCTAGTCAGTTCCAAAATCGAGCGCCTAAGGTGTGATCGGCATCGAGAGTGCCTTCGCACATTGGTCGCTGGTTATCAAAGCAAAACGCCCAGTGTATCTCTGGAGTTGATCAAATACTTCGCCTTCAGTAACTGACTCCTTCAGCAGCATGATCGACAAAAGGACCACCCTGTCTTTGACCAACGTTGAAACCAGATATTGCGTGGCCGCTTCCTTGCCATGAGGATTCTCCTTCTTCCAGAGATAGAACAGGCGGTCGCCGCTGCTATCCTGATTCTCATTGGAAGGTGGTCCATAATCCGTGATCACGATTGAAGGGGCGAGTTTCTTGTAGTGGTCCTGCTCATATTTTGCCTGAGCCCGGAGAATGTCGATCGGCTTTGAGCCCTTGATGTACTCTGCAAAGTCAGCCTTTTCCTCCAGAATCAATTCGTAAGCCATATCATCGATGAATGTTATCGTTCTTCCGGGATCGGATTTGTCATTGAACGAGAACGTCTTGCCATCCAGGAAATACCTGAAACTGCTATCACCGATGAACCTGTAAAAGAAGTATCCGGTACCTTGACTCGCTTTGAAGACCTTCGTCTGTCCCGAATCCGGGCATTGACCATGCAGATTCGTTGTGCCAATGAGCACCGCAGAAAAAAACAAGAAGAGCATCCGCCGGGCTGAATTGAACGAACCATTCGCGATCGGGCGAATTGCATTCTGGACCACGCCGCTCATTTAAATTCCTCCGAAATCTGCTTAAAGTTTTTCAAACAGCGCGGCGCGCGGGTCCTGCGCGTTCAGCTTGGCCAGCTCGCGCATGATCTCGCGGCTGCGCTCATCGTTGAGCGTCGGCACCACGACTTCGACGGTCACAATCTCATCACCGCGCTGGCCGGGCCGCTGCGCATTCTCCACGCCGCGCTCGCGCATGCGCAGTTTCTGCCCGCTCTGCGTGCCCGGCGGAATCTTCAACTGCGCGCGCCCGTCAATCGTCGGCACATCCACCTTCGCGCCCAGGCTGGCCTCTGCAATCGTCACCGGCACTGTCAGGTGAATATCGTCGCCCGCGCGCGCAAACACCGGGTGCGTCCCCGTGCGCACGATCAGAAAGAGGTCGCCGGCCTGCCCGCCGTTGATGCCTGCGTTGCCCTTGCCCTGCAGGCGAATGCGCTGCCCATCGCGCGTCCCCGCCTTGATGCGGAAATCTACCGACTCGGTTTTCGAAACGACGCCTTCGCCCTGGCAGGTTGGGCACGCGTTCGAAAGGCGCCCCGTCCCATTGCAGCGCGGGCAAGGGATGTTGAACTTCATCCTCCCGCCCATCTGCGTCACCTGGCCCGTCCCGTTGCACTCCGGGCATTGCATCACGCCCCCCGTTGAGGCCTGCCCATGGCAAGTTGGGCAAGTCTCGTGCCGGTTCACCTGGATGCGCGCCTGCCCGCCGCGGATTGCCGTCCAGAAGTCCACCGTGGCCTGATACTCGAGGTCGGTTCCAGGCTGCGGTCCGCGCGGCCGCTGCGGCTGCTGCGCCCCGGAGAAGATGCCGGAAAAGATGTCCTTAAAGCTGCCCCAGCCGGCCCCGGTTTGCTGGCCCGCGCCCCCACCCGAGGCACCCGGGCCGCCCTGAAATCCTGAAAAATCGAAGCCGCCAAAGTCCACCGGCGGCTGCCCGCCCGCGCTCTGCTGCCGCGCATACGCTTCCGCCGTCGCCGGGTCGATCTGGTCGGAGTAGAAGCCGACCTGGTCGTAGACCTTGCGCTTCTTTTCGTCGCTCAGAACGTCGTTGGCCTCGGAGATCTCCTTGAACTTCTCTTCGGCGCGCTTGTCGTTCGGGTTCACGTCGGGATGATACTTGCGCGCAGCCTTGCGAAAGGCTTTGCGAATCTCCTCCGGCGTGGCCGTCTTCTTCACGCCAAGCGTCGCGTAATAGTCCTTGTTTTGGGTGGTTGCCATGAGTTCCTTATTGGGTTTCCGCTGGTGAGCCAGCCAACATCCGCCTGACGAAAGCAATTCGTGGGCGGTTTCGGCTCAAAGTTGAGCAGAAGGCACTAATCATTTCCACTATTCTGCCAGATGTGAGTGAATTGTGCTCAACCTTTTAGATGCAAGAGAGGACAAACGAGGTGCAATAGACTTAATCAATGGCGTGGCATCGGAGACCGAAATGACGATCACATTCACATACAAGATCCTCTGGCCCGGCCCCCTCTCAGGTGAAACGGCAAAGGTCGAGTAGGCGCCGCAGCGGCAATAACGGTGATGGCTTCTTGACGATTTTGATTCCAGGTTCGGACTGGCAACGCCACGGCGGTTGGGGGCCGGACAACGCTCTGTTCGGTTACGCGAACGGCGCGCTTCGGGGAAGCTGCGTGGAAGATTGCACCCGGTTCCTTGCCTGGGGCCCGAGTGGAAACAATCACACCCATCGAATTGCCGCTGCCCACACGCTTCAGGCGATGATCGCGGATCATCCTTTCGCGCCCGATGAGAAGCTGAACATCATCGCCCACAGTCACGGCGGAAATGTCGCCCTCGCCGCCTCGCATCTTGGCCTCGCCCACCCCATCGACACATTGATCACGCTGAACAAGCCAACCCTTCTCCGCGATGCCTACATGCCGGGACCAAACATCGAGCGTTTCTACAACATCTCCGCCGCGCGCGATTGGATGCAGTGGGCAGCATCAGGCGCGAAAATGCCGTGGAGTTTCGCCAAAGACAAGAACGCCATCAACCACACCATCGACACCTCAGCCTCATCCATCAAGCCCCACGCCGCCCTCATCTGGGATGACGCGTTCAGAGAAGTGTGGTGGGAGTGGTTTCAGATTCAGCATCGGGCAAGGGCGGGGAGTGAAGCCGGGTCATTGGTGCGAAGCGATCCCAAAGCCGTCCCCCGCGCCTGACACGTTTCCTGTATCTTCGACGGTCTATGTGGCGCGGACTCGGTGGTCTCCCAATTTGGCTATTGCGCGTCATTGTATTCACTGCAATTGCTGAAGCCTCCGTTGATTGCAGTGTGGGCCGGGGTATAGCGCCAACAAACATGCGTCCAATAGTGCTGGTTCGTACGCATATCCCTGTATTCAGCTTTGGCATATATCCGAAAAGGAATCTGATCGGAGTTGATAGCCTTCCACTCCTCCTCCGAGATCGGATGGTTGTCCTTCCACGAGGCCGCAAGCGGCTGGTTTGGAACGATGAGGCTGACACTCGGAGTCGTGTCATAGGGTCGATACTGAGGGGAATCTTTGAAATCGAAGGGGCCGGAAAAAGTTTGGGTAAGGGTTACCATAGTCGGGCGTTTGCCTGAATTCACGAAGAGCACCGTATAGGTTGGGGTTTTTCCAGACTCGAAATCGGCAACCGAAAGCGAAGCTCCCAGCCAAGGGCGATCAGATTTTATGACATTACTGTTCGCTTCCGCTGTGTCGCCTGCCAGCCTATCCATCGCAGCGGCTTGGCTATTCAGTTTATCCACAGCGTTTGCAATCCCGACATTTATATCTACCGCCGTGTCCACGAACTGTTGGGCAGCGTCAGCTTGCTTCTGCGCGGCGTCCCTGATGGCTGCGGTATCCGTGCTGCCACTCACCATCTCTCGCCACTGCAGAATAATGGCCCCGGCGCTCACCAAAGTCCCAATGGCGATCGCGAAAGTCAAAGCGAGCATTACTGCATCAGAGAATCCCATGGGCCAAACCCAAGCTTTGAATCTCTCCCACTTGTTTTTTGGTGGAGTTTGAGGGCGGGCCGTTTCGTTACTTGCACTTGGGCTAGCCCCACCACTGCCTGCTTCTTCTTTCTCGGGGAGGGATGGCGCTGCGGCTTGGGCATCGCCTTGTTTTCCTTTTTGCTGCTCGCTCTTTCCTTTTGGCTCGTCTTCCATGCCTTAAACCTCCTGCGGGAACAGTCCAGCTCTAGGCACGTCAAATTCGCCAGCCACGTCGGCGATATTGCTAAAGATTAAGGAAACAGGCGACACGCTCAACGACTCCATCGCTCGCCGGCTCTGGAGTGCGGTCAACTCGCCATTGAATTGATTTCTCGGTTTGTCGTAGCTCATTCATGCTCCAAAGCGAAAGAGAACCGCAGATCCTTCGATTCCTCGCTTCGCTCGTCTCTCAGGATGGCAGCGGTTGAGGGTGGCAACAACTTGGGGTGAGCGAATCTCATCGCCCACCCCAATGTTTCTCCGCGCGAAGCCCGGAAACTAACTCCGCGAACTCCGCTAGCCCCGCTTACTTCTTCTCGTCCACGTCCACGTACTCCGCGTCGATCACGCCTTCGTCCTTCTTCGCTTCTTCTGCAGGAGCCCCGTCCGACGGTGCGCCCTGCGCAGCAGCAGCCTCAGCTGACGAAGCCTTGTAGAGCACCTCGGCCAGCTTGTGGCTCGCTTGGGTCAGCTTCTCGTGCGCGGCCTTCAGATCGCTCGAGCTCGGCGTGCCCTCAAGCGTCTTTTTGGCCTCGGCCAGTGCTGCTTCCACGTCGGTCTTGTCCGCAGCCTGCACCTTTTCGCCGGAGTCCTTCAGCATCTTCTCGATGTTGTAGACCAGCGAGTCCAGCGAGTTGCGGGAGTCGATCTCTTCGCGCTTTTCTTTATCCTCACTTGCGTGGGCTTCGGCTTCCTTGGCCATCTTTTCGACTTCGTCCTTTGAAAGGCCCGAGCTCGAAGTGATGGTGATGCGCGTGTCCTTGCCGGTGGCGTTGTCCTTGGCCGTCACGTTCAGAATACCGTTGGCATCGATGTCAAAAGTGACCTCGATCTGCGGCACGCCGCGCGGGGCGGGCATGATGCCGCCCAGCTTGAACTTGCCCAGCGTGCGGTTCTGCGCCGCGAGAGGGCGCTCGCCCTGCAACACGTGGACCTCGACCTCGGTCTGCGAGTCAGCAGCCGTCGAGAACGTCTCAGTCTTCTTGGTCGGAATGGTGGTGTTGCGCGGAATCATCTGCGTGGCCACGCCGCCCAGCGTTTCAATCGCAAGGGTCAGCGGCGTCACGTCGAGCAACAACAGGTCCTTGACTTCGCCAGCCAGCACTCCTGCCTGCACGGCAGCGCCGATTGCAACCACTTCATCCGGATTCACGCCGCGATGCGGTTCCTTGCCGAAGAGCGTCTTCACCAGTTCCTGGATTTTGGGCATGCGCGTCTGGCCGCCCACCAGGACGACTTCGTCAATCTGGCTTGCCGTAACGCCGGCGTCCGCCATGGCCTTCTTGCAGGGCTCGAGCGACCGATCAATCAGATCTCCCACCAGCTGTTCCAGCTTGGCGCGAGTCAGCTTGCGAACGAGGTGCTTCGGTCCGCTCGCGTCCGCAGTCACGAATGGTAGGTTGATCTCGGTCTCTACCGTGGTCGAGAGCTCGATCTTGGCTTTTTCCGCGGCGTCCTTCAGACGCTGCAGCGCCATCTCGTTGCCCTTCGAGGCCAGGTCGAGACCCTGCTCCTGCTTGAACTCGGCAATCAGCCATTCCACGATGCGCTGGTCGAGATTGTCGCCGCCCAGGTGGGTGTCGCCATTGGTCGACTTCACCTCGATGACGCCTTCGCCCACTTCGAGAATGGAGATATCGAACGTGCCGCCGCCGAAGTCGTACACCGCAATCGTCTCGTCCTTCTTCTTGTCGAGACCATAGGCCAGCGCGGCCGCCGTAGGCTCGTTGACGATGCGCTTGACGTCGAGGCCGGCGATCTTGCCTGCGTCCTTGGTGGCCTGGCGCTGCGCGTCGTTGAAGTAGGCCGGAACCGTAATCACGGCCTCGGTCACCGTCTCGCCCAGGTAGGCCTCGGCGCTCTTCTTCAGCTTCTGAAGGATCATGGCCGAGATCTCTGGCGGGGTGTACTCCTTGCCCTGCGCGATGACGTCGATGTGGTCGCCCTTCTGGACTACCTTGTAGGGGACCATCTTCATTTCATCGTTCACTTCGTTGTAGCGGCGTCCCATGAACCGCTTGATCGAGAAGATCGTGTTCTCGGGGTTGGTAATGGCCTGGCGCTTGGCCACCTGGCCCACCAGCCGTTCGCCGCTCTTCGAGAACGCCACGATCGAGGGCGTCGTCCGCGCACCCTCTTCATTCGGAATCACTTTGGGCTCACCGCCCTCAAGAACCGCAACGCACGAATTGGTCGTGCCCAGGTCAATGCCAATAATTTTTCCCATGGTTCTGCTCCCACCTCACTGCTGAAGTACTGACATTCATAAGATGCATGATTGAGTGACTTAGTGTCAACTTTATTTGATTGACATTCAGTAAGACCATCCTCCGCGCATCGACACCCGTGAGGTCATTCTGGAACAGAACTTCCGGCCCTCATTGTGATACGGACCCCTTGCACAGAATATCGGACTTATTTAGTCTTATTTATATCCGACTGATTTAGTCCCATATTCGCATGGAGTTCTTTTGCCAGTCCGCACCCACCACCGAATTGCTCCACCCACAAAGCACCGGCTAACCTATGGCCTTGCATGCGTCTTGGCTTCAACTGCTTTCTTTTCTGCGGCTTTTGCGCTCGGTCAGGACAAGCCTTATTTCGTGACCTACTCTCACGATCTTGAAGAACCCGGCAATCTGGAGATCGAGACCAAAACCGACGTTGCGCGGCCCCAGGGCGGCAACCAATACGGGGCCACCGCCGTGGAGCTCGAATACGGTACACGCGCCTGGTGGACCACAGAACTCTATCTCGATGGCCAGGCAACAGCCCAGGACTCCACAGTCTTTACCGGCTGGCGGCTGGAGAACCGCATTCGCCCCTTGATGCGGGACCATGTGATCAACCCCGTCCTATACATCGAATATGAGAACATCTCCGGCGCGGACAAGACGATCCTCGAATTCGTCGGCCACGACAGCCAGGCGGACCTGGCTGGGCCAAACGCCGAGCTGCGCAAGGACCATCAGCACGAGGCCGAGCTGAAGTTGATCCTCTCTTCCAACGTCCACGACTGGAACATCTCAGAGAATTTCATTGCGGAAAAGAACCTGGGCCACGACCCATGGGAGTTCGGCTACGCCCTGGCAGCTTCCCGTCCGCTGCGCTCGGCGGAGAGCGGTCGTGAATGCACCTTTTGCGCCCAGAAGTTCACGGCGGGCGCCGAAGCTTACGGAGGGCTCGGCAACACCTGGGCCCTTACGCTGCGCGATACCTCCCACTACATCGCTCCCGTGGTCGGCTGGCAGTTGCCGAAGGGCATCCGGCTGAGCTTTTCGCCCGGATTCGGACTCACTGCATCCAGTCTCACCCGGGTTTACCGTGTCGGGTTGGCGTTTGAGTTCGAACAGGTGGGCAACTGGTTCAAGAAGCCCGCGGAAGGTGCCCGATAATGCGAAAATCCTCTGTCCTTTTCTTGATCCTTCTTTGCGCGTCCCTTGCTGTTGCGGCCTCCAGCTCCCGCTGGGCCCACGTTCCGGCCAAAGACCACACCCGCGTCAACCCCCGGGCAACCCAGCCGGAAGTTGTTGCCGCAGGAAAGCTGGTCTACAGCGATCACTGCCTGCAGTGCCACAAGGCCAACGCGATGGGTGATGGCCGCAAGCGCCCATCCCTGCGCAGCGAACGGATACGCACCGCCACCGATGGCGACATCGAGTGGTTCCTCCGACAAGGTGATCTCGGCCACGGCATGCCATCCTGGTCCAGTCTCCCAGAGGCCCAGCGCTGGCAACTTGTCGCATATCTCCGCTCGATTCAATGACCTGATTGCTCTCATCGACCCGGAAATTCGGCATGAAGGTCTGGTATCCACCATCTTCCACAGGTTTGGCCTTGCAAATCAGGAATGATTTCTGCTAACTAACACTTTAGTTGGTCGTCAAACTTGGCGTACGGCAACGGACTGCGCCGGTTATCCCTTTAGATTCAATAGGCGCTTTGGATTCAATAGAATCGCGAATTTGGGCGCAAAAGGATCAAGATGCCTCCCAGAAAGTCCAACACGCTGACCGAAGCCGAGCTGAGGCTGATGAAGTTGCTCTGGCAGCGGGGCGAGTCGGCCGTCAGCGACCTGGTGGGGGCCATCCCCAGCGAGGAAGCCCTGGCCTACAACTCGGTCCTGACCACCCTGCGCATCCTTGAGCAGAAGGGATACGTGGAGCATCGCCAGGAGGGTCGCGCGTTCATCTACAAGCCCACCGTGGAGGAGCGCGAGGCCAGCCGTTCCGAGATTCGTCACGTCCTCGGCCGCTTTTTTGGCAACTCTCGCGAGCAATTGCTGTTATCACTCCTGGGCGACGAAGAGATCTCGCCCGAGGAGATTCTGCGCATGAAGGACGCCATCCGCGACGCCGGGCCCGATCCGAATTCATCCGATCCAGCGCAGGCCGGCTCCGGCCTGGAAGTCAGCCCCGATTCCAGCGCGAGCTCAGGCAGAAATTCAGGGAGGAAAGCCTGACCATGGAACCGATGGCGATCCTCAATCTGATCGTTTGGGGCATTCAGGGCGGTCCGGCCTGGGGTGCGGCTGCGCAGACCTCGGCTTTTGAGGCCTGGTCAGGGCTTGCGGCGTCCACGCTCATCAACAGCCTGTGGCAAGGTGCGGTCATCGCATGCGGACTCGCACTCTGCATGCGCCTCGCACCGAGCATTCCTGCCCGGCTGCGCTATGGAATGTGGGCCGCTGGTTTTGCGGCGCTGGTTTGCTTGCCCTTCTTGCCAATCTTGATCGAGCGCCTCGCCGCTTCCGCATTCAACGCGCCGCCTGCGCATTTGCTCGGCGTGTCTTCGGGGTCCGGCATGGGCTCAGGGTTTGCTGCGCATCCCTTGTTTGCTCTTGACGCGCGCTGGAGCCTGGCACTTGCCGGGCTATGGATTGGCGCCTCATTGACCCGCGGAGTTGGCCTGGCGGCTCATGCTCTGCGGATGCGCCGGTTGTGGAATTCGGCCAGTCCGGTTGGTGCTGCCCACTGCGGTATTTTGGAGCAGAGTGCTGTCGCCCTTGGCTGCGCCGCTCCGGCGGAGGTTTGCGTCACCAACGACCTCGACCGCCCCTGCGTTATCGGATTTTTCCGTCCGCGGATATTGATCCCCACCTGGCTACTCAACCGGCTCACTGCGGCTGAGCTTGAGCAAGTGGTGCTTCATGAGTCGGAGCACCTGCGCCGGATGGACGACTGGGCAAATCTGGCTCAAAAGCTCTGCCTTGTCCTGTTCCCACTCAACCCGGCGATCTGGTGGCTCGAGCGGCGCCTTTGCGCCGAGCGCGAGACGGCGTGCGACGACGGCGTGGTCCGCCGCACACAGGCTCCGCGCGCCTACGCCGCCTGCCTTGCCGGGCTTGCCGAGCGCGGCATCGAGCACCGAGCAGCTCTGCGCCTGCGCGATGCGCTCTCACTCGGTGCCTGGCAGCGCCGTCCAGAGCTTGCCGCGCGGGTCCATCGCCTACTCCGCCGTCCTTCCGTCATGAGCCCGGCGGCCTCCTGGACATCGGTGGCTCTCGTCGGATGCGGTCTCGTGGCAGGAACGGTCGCCCTGGCGCACTCTCCTCAGTTGGTAGCGTTTGTCGCTCCGGCGAACCAGGCCTCGGATGCGGTCAGTGCTTCAGCAAGTGCACTCGGCGCCCGGGCGCGCCTGGCCGAGGCTGATTTCGTGCAGGGTTCTACAGCCTTCGCTGGATCCGGAGCTCAGCAATATCGCGCCGTAAAGACATTGGCCATTCTTCCTGCCGGGCGAGCCACGTTTCTGCCGCGTAACAACGTCGCAACCAAGCGAATGAACGCGACCGGCCCGTCGGATCGGCCGAGTTCTCCCAGCACAGCCGATCAGGCTCGGCAAACCGAAGATTCGAGCCGCGTCGGCCACTCCCTTGCGGAACTCATCCCCGCAGCGGTCCTAGCGGGAATGAAGGCCCAGCAAGTCTCCCAGGCTGCCGGACCGCAAGCAACCAAGACGAGCGTGGTCCAGACGAATTCAGGCCAAGCCAACGCAACCCAATCCGGCTGGCTCGTCCTCACCACTTTCGAAGAGGTGCAGACCACCGGCTCCGACGAAGAAGTGAATGGCGATGCTGTCGTTGGCGAATCTTCCTCACGCTCAGCCGGGGCCGGCGACAAAACTTCCACCAGCGTCACCTTCACGCGCCTGGTGTTGCGCTTCGTTCTACCCGCTTCCAACGTCTCACCCGCTTCGCAAACTCAGCCGGGTTCCAACTCCGCTCAGCCCGTCGTGATTCCCTATCGCGATGGGTGGCTCGTGATTCAACTGTAAGCAACCGATCAAAACCCAATGGAGAGAATACCCATGACCACATCAACTAATTCATTAGTAGCCAAGGCAAAGCGGTTCGCCGCTCCCGCCGGAGTGGTGGCCGCGCTTGGCCTCGCCCTTACCTTCTTCGCTGCTCACCCCGCTGTGCACGCCGCAGCAGCGGGCAATGGCGCCGTACCCATGGACGACAACAGCGTGTCCTCCCTCGTCGCGCTGGATAACGCGGTCGAGGCCGTTGCCGCCCGCGTGACGCCAGCCGTGGTGAACGTTTCGGTGACTGCTCGGCAGCCGGAACAGGCAGAAACTGAAGACGGCCAAATGCCGGGCATTCCGGAAGGCGCTCTGCCTCCCGAGTTCCGCCGCTTCTTCGGGCCAGGCAGCAACGGCCACGGCCAGATGCCCGGCCGCCAGATTGAGCACGGCATCGGCAGCGGCATCATCATCTCGCCCGACGGCTACATCGTCACCAACGACCACGTGGTCGACAACGCCATGCAGATTCGCGTCACGATGAACGACCGCCGCGTCTTCCCCGCCAAGCTGGTCGGCGTCGACAAGCTCAACGATGTGGCCGTGATCAAGATCGACGCGCACGATCTGCCGGTGATCGCATGGGGCGACTCTACCAAGCTGCATCCTGGCCAGACGGTGCTCGCCTTCGGCAGCCCGTTCGGCTACTTCCAGTTCTCAGTCACGCGCGGCATCGTCAGCGCGCTCGACCGGCCCAATCCGTATGACGAGGATCGCCGCAAGCCCGGCGACTTCATCCAGACCGACGCGGCCATCAACCCCGGCAACTCCGGCGGCCCGCTGGTAAACGCGCATGGCGAGCTGGTCGGCATCAACACTTTCATCATCTCGGGCAGCGGCTCCTTTGCCGGCGCAGGCTTCGCCATTCCCTCGCAGATCGTCAAGACCAGCGCCGACGAGATCATCCGCACCGGCAGCGTCCACCACGGCTATCTCGGCATCACCATGAACGACGTGACGCCTGAGAACGCCAGCTTCTTCAACCTTCCGGACGCGACTGGCGCCATCATCAGCCAGGTAACGCCCGACTCACCGGCCGGCCGCGCCGGACTCAAGAACGGCGACGTGCTGCGCGAGATCAACGGCAAGAAGATCGTGAACGGCGGCGCTCTTCAGGTGGCTGTGAGCCAGGTCTCGCCCAACACCACAATTCACCTCGGCATCTTGCGCGATGGCAAGCCGGAGAACCTCGAAGTGAAGGTTGGCGAGTACCACGCCAACGCTGAAGTTGCTGACAACGCAGGCTCCGATTCGCACAACGGCGGCCGGCTCGGCCTGGCGGTGGACGATATCTCACCGGAGGTGCGCCAGCAACTGCATCTACCTGAGCGCGTGAACGGTGCGGCCATCGAGAGTGTTCGTCCCGCAAGCCCCGCTGAGGAAGCTGGGCTCGCTCCCGGCGACGTAATCCTCGAAGTCAACCGTCACCCCGTGTCGAGCGCAGACAAGTTCGCCTCGGAAGTCCATGCCGCACCGGCAGGCAAGGACATCCTGCTCCTCGTCTGGTCCAACGGCGGCGCAAGCTATCGCGTTCTCCATCCCGCGCAGACCGGCGACAACGGAATGTAGTCGAACAAAACTCAGCGGCCGCCGGAGGTTCCAACTTCCGGCGGCATTTCTTTTCGTTGATTGTCCAGTTCGAGCGTGTGAGATTCATGTCCGCAAGCGTCGAAGAACGATTTTCGATTTCAGACTAGGAACCCAAGTCAATGAGTGACTCGGCGATTTTGCGGTGAATGACGCGCGCCGACTCGGTCGGCCGTGAAGCTGTAGGGAGTGCGTAGAACTTCGTCACTGCGCCGATCCAGGGCGACACGGCGGCGGAAGGGCCGACGAGAACAACGGCAGCAAGGGGGAACCGGCGGTGCGCTTGATCGTTCAACGTCGGCGAAGCGGGACGCACAATCGGCTAAGCCGCACAGACAACGCGCAGGACGGTGAGGTCGTCGTTCTGGCCATGCTGCTGCGCGGCCAGAGCGAGGTCACCTGCGGAAGCGCCTTCACGCAACATGGATTCGACGCGCGCAAAGCCGAACAGGACTCGGCGCTCGTTCTGTGCTTCGCAGATGCCGTCGGTGAGCAGAATGGCTACGTCGCCTGAGGCCATGGACATGGTGGATTGCTCGTAGGACGCGGTCTCCACGAGGCCGAGGGGAAGAGAGCCGGCCACTTCCATTTCGATTCCATTCATATAGGGCGGAAGATGGCCGGCGTTGGCCAGAGTGAGTTGTCCGCTTTCTTCAAGGCGCGCGGCGAGGCAGGTGGCGAAACCCTCGCCCATGCGGCCGCAGAGGCGGCGGTTAAGCTCGGATAGGATTTCGGCCGGCTCTTCCGTGTAGCCGCAGATGGTGCGTAGGGTGCCGACGATCATGGAGACGATCATGGCGGCACGGAGTCCTTTCCCACTCACATCGCCGATGGCCAGCAGGGTGCGGCCGCTCCGGAGCGGAATCACCTGGAAGAAATCGCCTCCGACCTCAGCAGCGGGGCGAAAGACGCTCTCAACCTCATAGCCGGGAATATTTGGCAGAGCTTCCGGAACCAGGATGCGCTGGACTTCCCGCGCGGCGTCGAGCTCCTGCTGCACGCGCTCCTGCTTGCGGCGTTCGGCGCCAAGGTGCTGGACGACGGTGTAGAGCAGGGCCAGGATCATGAGCCAGGTAACCCCATCCATGACGGTGACTATGACGTTGACCAGATCGACGGGGACGTAGAACGCATGGTCGATCCAGTCGAAGCGGTGACCGACGGCGTCGCGGAATTGTTTTCCCCAGTCAAAAGCGGAGTTCATGATGCCGTAGAGGGTAATGCTTGCGATGAAGGACCAGCTTCGCTTCCACGCCGGTGAGCGGAAGCCGGCTACAAGGACAAGAATGAGCGCGGAGATCTCCAGAAAATCCTTGAACGTGGAGATGCCGTCTAGAATCTGCATCCAGTGCGTAACGTTGGCTTCGAAGACGCAGAGGGTACCGTCGAGCGCCCCCCATGCCAGCAGGATGACAGCCACAGCCCGGACGGCGGGGCCCAGGCGCGGTCGTTCGAGAATCCCCAGCAGGCCTGCGACCAGCACCAGCGATGCGGCGGACGCGACGAAAGCGGCGAGGCCATAGACTCCGTCGCCCCAGTTGTAAGAAAGGACGTGGGGCAGACCGTCGATGAGGTTTTGCGCGGCTACGGAAATGAGAAGGACTCCGGCCAGAAACAGAATGCGGTCGCGGCGGAGCAGGCCCGCTGCAAAGGCAAGCAGCCCGGCAAGCAGCGTGGGGATGCCGCTGCCAATCATGGCTAGATTCCAGGTGATGGTGCGCGCGTCCGAACCGAGGAGTTCATCCTGCTCCACGCTGAGGTCGCCAATGAAGGGCGAGTTGTAAAGGCCGCAGCTCATGGCGATGGAGTAGGGCCGACGGCACCAGACACGGATGGCGACGACGGCTTCGGTGACCGGCGCGCTGCCGAGAGGCAGTTCGAAGACGCGGGACTCATGATAGGGGAAGTTGAAGCGAGGCGGGACATTGCCTTCGCTGCCGATCTTCTGGCCGTTCCAGTAGACCTCGTAGGTGTCCTGGGCTCGGACGTAGAGTGCCAGTCTCTGCCCGGGCGTGGTTCTCTCGATGCGCACGGCCCGGCGCACCCATGAGAAAGAGGCGCCGTGGGAGTCCAAGTCATTGTTGGAATCGGGATCAATGGTCTGCCAGGAGGTGTCGGGCCATCCGGGCTGCGCCCAGCGGAGGTCATCGCCGGCACGATAGTGCCAGAGGCCTGTCAGTTCCACTTCCGGTTGACCGAGGCGGACGTCGATTTTGACACTGCTGCTGTTCGCAGGCGTGTCGGCAGCGGCGGCTTGGGCAGCACAACGCGGCGTCGCCGCCCCGACGGCAACAACCGTGGCAGCCAATGCCACAGCAATCCTCACAATTGCCGACGCCGAGTCCATCAGGCCACGCTCCCCTTCGCAATGTACAACGCAGAATCACTGCATTCTAACTCGTCTGCGCAGCGCAGCTTTCCGATCCTACTCAAAGTGAGACTACCCCCGGCCGAGGCGGCCGGAGGATTTGCGCCTCCAGCAGATCACAGATTCCGGAGTTAACGCTCTGGCGTCATCCCGCTCGTGCAGCGTGCGAATGGCCGGCGCCTTTCGTCCACGTCGAAATGTCGCCCAGTGTTCGCGGATCGACCTATGCGAAATTATTGGTTTACGGTAACAGCCCAATGCTCACATCTACCGCGATCTGTGCGCTATGGAACGAGCGGGCGTAGGCAGACAACGAAGGTGAGCGCTCACAATTCCCATAGGTTCTGCCGATGCTCGGTGGCCCCAATCACTTTCCACCGGCTGTTTGATCGGTTACCCTCTTGAGGGTCCGGCAACCGATGACCAACCCCGCCATCCAAGCTCGCTATCCGCTCACCCAGGGCGTCAATCCCTGGCTCGTCACCGTCGCCGTCATGCTGCCCACCTTTATGGAGGTGCTGGACACGGCGATCGCCTCGGTCGCGCTGCCTTATATCGCCGGCTCGCTCTCCGCAACCAACTCTGAAGCAACCTGGGTGCTCACCAGCTACCTGGTGGCGAACGCCGTCATCTTGCCCGCGTCCAACTGGTTCGCGCGCCGCTTCGGACGCAAGCGCTTCCTGCTCTTCTGCGTCGTCATCTTCACCGTCGCGTCATTCTTCTGTGGCGCAGCGCCCTCGTTGTCCGTGATCCTGCTTGCCCGCGTGCTGCAAGGCGCAGGCGGCGGCGCTCTTCAGCCGCTTTCGCAGTCCATCCTGCTTGAAAGCTTCCCCCTCGAAAAGCGCTCCCAATCAATGGCCGCCTATGGCCTGGGCATTGTGCTCGCGCCCGTTCTCGGCCCCACCCTCGGCGGATGGCTCACTGATACGTTCAGCTGGCGCTACGCCTTTTACATCAACATCCCGGTCGGCATCCTCGCCTTTTTCCTCATCATGCGTTTTGTGTACGACCCGCCGTGGATCAAAAACGCCAAGGTCGGCCCCTTCGACAACATCGGCTTCGGCCTGCTCATGGTCTGGACCGGCGCTCTGCAGATCGTGCTCGACAAGGGCCAGGAAGACGACTGGTTTGGCGCTCTGTGGGTGCGCTGGGCAGTGGCCGCGCTGGTGATCGCGCTTATCGGCTGGGTCTGGCACTCATGGTTCCATCCCAAAGGCTTGGTCGATCTTCACATTCTCAAAGATCGTAACTTCCGTACCGGATGCTTTTTGATTGCCATGCTGGGCATGGCCATTTACATCACCATTGCGATCTTGCCGCTCTACTACCAGGAGGTGCTTGGCTACACCGCCTTCACTGCCGGCCTGGTCGTGGGCCCGCGCGGCATCGGCTCGTTCCTCGGATCGCCAGTCGTCGGATTCCTTGGCAGCCGCATGGACCAGCGAAAGCTGCTCTGCGCGGGCTTTATTGGCTTTGGTGTCTGCGCGCTTATGTTCGGCATGGTCAACCTCGACATCGGACCCTACACGCTGCTGATCCCCATTACCATCACCGGCTTTGCGCTCAGCTTTGTCTTTGTGCCGCTCGCCACCATGGCCACTTCAACCGTTCCCCGCGAAGAGATGGGCAACGCAACCGGGCTGTTCAACATGCTGCGCAACATCGGCGGCTCCATCGGAATCTCCATGGCCACCACAGCCCTCATTCGCCGCGCCGCGCTTCACCAGAACGAAATCGGCGCAGGCCTCTCGCCTTCAAACCCGATTCTGCAGCAGCGTTCGGCTGCCCTCGGCCACTACCTCGCCCACCATGTCGGCCCCGCGCAAGCACGCGGAGGCTCCTTCGGAATGCTCTATGGCCTGATGGAGCAGCAATCCGCGCTGATGGCCTACGTCGATGTCTTCCGCTGGACCGCGCTGCTGGCCTTCTTCTGCGCCGCCGCCGCTTGGCTCTTCAAGAAACCGAAGCGTGGCTCCGCTCCCCCACCCGGCGCGCACTGAGGAGTTCCGTACTACATTTATTCCGCGCTGGAAATTCGAATGAAGACCCGCCTCTGTTTTCTTTTTCTAACCCTCGCCGTTTCGTTTGGCCAAAGAGAACCAGGGAAGAACGCACGCAAGGCCGACCTAACCAAGTTCACATCGGAGCAATTGACGGCGTGTCTTGATGGCTCGGACGTTTGCGGGACACACGATATCTATGCAATCACGGACGAGTTGGTCGGCCGCCTGCCGCAGTTGACGACTGACAAGTTGGTCTCGTGCTTCGCCAACTGGAGAATTTGCGGAACGGGTGAGGGCCGAGCCAGTGGCTGGCCAATCTCCGATGAAATCGCGCGCCGCGGAAACCCGCATGATCTCCTTGCCCGCTATTGGAATGAGCCAAATTGGGAGATCAGGGGCGGAATCGAGCACGTAGCTTACCACTTCGATTCCCCTGAAGTAACTGCATTCATGCAGAGGGTCCTGATTGAGCGAAAGAAGGACGGCGAGGATTTCTATTGGCCCGCAAACTACCTGGCAAAGAAATGTGATCTCGCCGGACTCAGCGAGCTTTCAAAGGGACGGCATCGGAACCAAGGCTGCATGCAATACCAGAGCACGGTTCGCCAATTTGGCCAATGCAGGTATCGACCGGCAATTCCGTACCTTGTCGGGAATGCAGTCTTCGATTTCTGCGGCAACATCACTGACGCCGCGCTCGACGATCTACATAATCTTTATCCCGACAGCCCAAAGGACTGGAAGTATTTGGAAGACGCGCAGAAGTACTACTGTCGCCGCGCAAGGCAGGAAGGCTTCCACGTAACCTGCGAAACAAAGTAACGCCGCAGAACTAAGCCGGATCGCCGAAGTCTCTGCCGCCGGCTTTCCGCACAGCTTCCGCCAACTGGCCGTCAAACGTGGCCAATGCGGGCACTCAGGCGGGCTTTTCCCCAAGCAGTTCCCGGATCTCATCGTCAGAAGCACTGGCATACCTTGGAGAGGACAGTTCCTCGAAGATTTTGATCGTCTCTTTACTGCGGCGTCTCTTCGCGCTGGGGCGGATCTCAGCCAAAGCTCTTCCATCGGCTACGACAGTGAAGCTCTCCCCTTGGCACACTCGCTTCAGGATCTCGAAATACTGCGATTCCAGTTCCTCAACGCCGATATTCGTAGGCATAGACCCTCCACCGCCCAAATCATCTTGGATTCACTTATCGGCTCAATCCGCCGGCGGCACAAATCTGCCGGACCGCACGTTGCAGGCCCCGTCCGTCCGCCCAGAATGTCTCAGCATCTCGGCACGGCGAACCGCCTTCACGAACAGCCGGCATCGGATCAGGCCAAAACCAGATCAATCCCTTCGTGGCAGATCTCCAGCGTTTCGATGGCCACGTCGCTCGAATTTGCCAAAAGCACGGGGCCACTCCATTTGCACGGCCACGCGTTCCTCACCTTCCACACCAGCACCGGAACATCATTTTGATCACGAAGGGCGATCGTCATGTCCACTCTGGCAACCGATCCTGTGAGCCCATTCTGGAACCAGGCCCACAGCGACAGATCGCTGGTGAATCCACGCTTGAGAGTAATGTCGGTGAACTTCCTCAGCCCCTGAAGCTTCTTGGGGGCGCTCTCCGGGTCGTCACCAGCGCGATAGTCCACGACGTCGATTGAAGCGTCAAGGCCGCTAACTTCGCTGAAGGCAGTTGAGATGATGCCTGGAATCTCCACTACGAAGTTTCCGGCAAGCAGGGGGTCGGTGCGATTGGTGGGGGACATAACAGTTCTCCTAAGATGGGACGTGTCGGCGGAGTTATACCGCGCGGCCAGTATATCCACAGTTCAAGAGCCCAGGTGGCGTGCTCTTTCAATGAATTTCAACGCGCCCTGTCCGGCTCCGCGTTCAGCAGCGGCTCAAACCGCCCGGCCTGCTCATCGTAGGCCTCGATCCGTCCGCTCAGAATGTCGTAGTACCAGCCGTGCACGGTAAGGCGCCCCTCGGCCATCGCTCGCGCCACCGCGGGCTGCATCTTCAGGTTCCGCAACTGCGCCACCACGTTGCCGCGAATCAATGATCCGAGTTCCGCATGCTCGCCGTCGGCCGGGTCCGGTGGCTGCCGATGGCTGAAGGCGCTCTCAACATGCTGGAGCCAACGCCTGGCCTTGGGCAGCTTCTCCAGAGCTTCCTTGTCCAGCGCTGCCTTGATGGCGCCGCAGTCGGAGTGCCCGCAGAGAATCGCGCTCTTCACGCGCAGCACGTCCACCGCGTACTCGATGGTTGCAGTCACCCCGTCCACATCGTTCCCGGTAATCGGCACGACGTTGCCCGCGTTTCGAGTAATGAAAAGGTCGCCCGGCCCGGTGCCCAGAATCAAATCAGGCACCACACGCGAGTCGGAGCAAGTGATGAACAGCCACTCCGGCGCCTGCCGGTCCGCCAGCAGCTTGAATTGCTCCCGCCGCGCTGGAAAAACCTCTTTCAAAAACCGCTTGTGCCCCGCAACCAACCGATCCATCCGCACTCCCCAGTCCAGTTCCCTCGGCGCGTTCTTCTTTTCCGCCTCTGCACAGCCTACCGCATCCCGGCTGCGCTATAGTGAACTCGATGTTTCCTAAGATCTTAAAGGCCCTGATCTTCGCGATCCTTGCCTCGACTTGCGTTCAGCATGCAGACGCCCAGGCCGCCGCTAACGACCCTCGCAACTTCGACGCCACCGGGTTTGGCTCGTTCGTTGCCGTCGGCCCTGACTGGCTCTTTTCTCCAGGCGACAATCCTGCCTGGGCCTCACCCTCATTCGACGACTCGAGATGGAAGACCATTTCGACTGATGTGAGCCTCCCGGACGCCGGGTTTCACGACATTCCCTACGCCTGGTACCGTATCCACATTCATCTGCGCCCCGGCGCGCGCAACCTCGCGGTCGCGATGAACGATGTCAGTGGCGGATATGAGGTCTTCGTCAACGGAATCCGCATTGGGGGCCATGGCGCCATGAAGCAAGTAATGCGCGCAGGCCACAATGCACTCATCTCCTATCCGGTTCCTGACAGCACCACCGCCCCTTCCGGCAATCTCGTCCTGGCGATCCGGTGCGCGCTCAACCCGGCGAGCGGGAAGGGACGAGGGACAAGCACACCGATCTATTGGGAGTCGGTCTACCTCATCGATCAGACCGCGGCTCCTTTGATTGTCAGCTATGTTGTAGCCCACGCGTCAGGGCCACCACTTTTGCTTTGCGGATTTGGTCTCGTCGTTGCGCTCGTGTCCTTTGCTCTCTATCTGGCGATGCGAGACCAACGTGAGTACCTCGCCGTCACTGTCTACCTTCTCGCTGCGAGCGGCAGCCTTGCGGCTCTGGTTTGGACCAGTTTTAACTTTTCATTGGCGGTGGCTGCTCTCATGTGGGCCTGTCTGTGTGTGGAGAACTTTGCCCTCATTGAATTTGTCCGCCTGGTCCTTCATTTTCCGCGCAGGCGCTGGCTCCTTGCACTCCAGGTGATCTCCTCACTCGCATTCTTTATTCAACTCTTCAATTCGATCGGATTCGGTTCGAATTCCCTCACTCTCGTGGGGTTCTATCTCCCTGTCCTCACCATCAAAGTCCTGCTCCCGGTGCTGCTGATCAGGGGTTGGGCCCGCGGCAATCGCGATGCAGGCGTCCTGCTGCCGGCCATTGTTATTGGAAGCCTGGCTGACTACTGGAAGTTCGTTTGCGACGTGATCTCCGGCGGCCACATTACCTCGCTGTATCGGCTCCTCGTCTTTTCTGTGCACCTTGGAACTTACGAGGTCGATTTCTACCGGATTGGAGACGCGATCTTTTACACCGCCGTGCTGCTGTTCCTCGTATTGCGCACTGTCGGCATTGCGCGCGACCGCGCCCGCGTGGCTGCCGAGCTTGAAGCGGCCCGCACCGTGCAGCATGTGCTCATCCCGGACGACATTCCAGTAATTCCTGGTTTCGACCTGCATAGTGTCTACAAGCCCGCTGGCCAGGTGGGCGGAGACTTCTTCCAGATTCTTCCCGTGAAAGGCGGCGGCGTGCTGGTTGTGATTGGCGATGTAAGCGGCAAGGGCATGCCCGCGGCTATGACTGTTTCGCTCCTGGTGGGCACGGTACGCACTCTCGCTCACTACACGCAGAGTCCTGGAAGAATTCTGGAGGCGATGAACCAGCGCATGCTCGCCCGCAGCAGCGGCGGTTTCACCACCTGCCTCGTCCTCCGCGCGGACACCGACGGAACACTTACCGTTGCCAACGCAGGCCACCTGTACCCTTATCTGGCCGGCAAGGAACTACAACTCGAGAACGGCCTTCCGCTTGGACTGGCTGCGGACATCTCCTATCCTGAGTCCGTCTTCCAACTCGCCGCAGGCCAGCAACTCACCCTGCTCAGTGACGGTGTGGTCGAGGCGCGTGACAAGGCGGGCGCTATCTTTGGCTTTGACCGTACCGCCGCAATTACCGGCCAATCCGCCGACCAGATCGCTAAGACAGCGGAGCTGTTCGGCCAGGAAGACGACATCACCGCCCTCACCCTCGCCCGCACGGCCTGACGCATCTGCGCTCGAACTCGCTCGTTCGGCAATCCTAAGAGCCAACCAATTCCAACTGCTTGTCGCATATCCGCTGCGCTATAGTGAACTCGATGCTTCCCCGCACGATTCGCCCAGCAGTCTGTCTGCTCCTCGCCGTCGCCAGCGGCGCTCTCGCTGTTGCCCAGACGGCGGGATCTGCAGGCGATGACCCGCGCCACGTCGACGCCTCTCAATTCGGCGAACGCGTCTCCCTTGGCCCCAACTGGCTCTTCGCCCCAAACGACAATCCCGCTTACGCCTCGGCTGGCTTCGACGACAGCGGCTGGAAGACCGTCTCCACAAACAAGGTGTTGACCGACTACGGCATTCACGACATCCCCTATGCCTGGTATCGCTTGCATGTTCACGTTGCCCCTCGGATGCGGGACGTGGCAATCGAGGTCCAGTACATCACCGGCAGTTACGAGCTCTACGTCAACGGCGTGCGCATCGGCGCCAACGGCAAGATGGTCGGGATGCGGGAGTCCAGCCAGGACTACCTGACCGCATATGACATTCCAGACAGCATGATTGCCCCCAATGGCGACCTGGTGATTGCCATTCGCTTCGCCATCGACCGAATGGGGCCGGCTACCATCGGCACCAGCACGCCCCTCGGCGCCGATTGTGTCTTCCTGGCCAGCCGCGACGCGGCGCAACGCGACGCTAGCTATGAGGCAACCCATCAGACCGCAACTTACTTCGCTCTCTTTGGCCTCAACCTCATCGTGGGCATCGTTGCGCTCGCGCTCTACCTGGCCATGCGCAGCCAGGCGGAGTATCTGGCCATCTCCATTGCGCTGCTTGCCGTCAGCCTTCAGTCAGCCGGAACTATATGGAATCATCTGCACGCCGCCAATGCCACTAATGACTTTCTGAACTGGCTTACGGTGGGGATTGTGGGGGTCGCGAACCTTGAGTTCGTTCGCCTGATTGCACACTTGCGGCGCACGCGCTGGCTGCTGGCGATGGAAATCATATTGTTCCTGAGCGCCTTTGTTGTACCCCTTTTCGGTACCGGCCTCTGGACGGGATTGGTGGCTCTCGCATGCTTCTGGGTTCCGGCGGTGATCAACGCTTTGCTGTTACCCGCGCTGCTGATCTGGAGCGCGCTGCGGGGCAACCGCGACGCGCGCTTTTTTATTCCCCCGTTCGCGCTTGTTGCCTTTTTCGCTTTCTGGAACTTCCTGCCAACGCTATTTTATTATCTTCATTTGTCGATGAAGATCCCTCCCTTTCCCTATTTCCGTCCCGCCGGCTATGGATTCAGTCTCTGGGATGTGTGGAGCGTTGTCTACTGCGTCAGCATGCTGCTGTTCCTGGTGTTGCGCACCGTCCGCATCGTCCGCGAGCGTGCGCAGACAGCGGCAGAACTTGAGGCCGCGCGGACGGTGCAGCGGGTGCTGATCCCTGAAGAGATTCCCTCCATTCCCGGCTTTGTGTTGCACAGCACTTATAAGCCCGCAGGCCAGGTAGGCGGCGACTTCTTCCAGTTTCTTCCGGTCAAAGGCGGCGGCGTGCTGGTGGTCATTGGCGACGTCAGCGGCAAGGGCATGCCCGCTGCCATGACCGTATCTTTGCTCGTAGGCACCGTCCGCACCCTCGCCCATTACACCCAGAGCCCTGCCGAAATCCTCACCGCCATGAACCATCGCATGATGGCCCGCAGCGGAGGCGGATTCACCACCTGCCTCGTTCTGCGCGCCGACCCCGGGGGCAAACTCACCGTGGCCAACGCAGGCCACATTGCGCCTTACCTTGCCGGCAAGGAGCTGCCGGTTGAAAATAACCTCCCGCTGGGACTGGCCGCCGACTCCGTCTACATCGAGTCTTCGTTCCAATTGGCCGAGGGCCAGCAGCTCACCCTCGTTACCGACGGTGTTGTCGAAGCCCGCGACAAGGCAGGGAAACTCTTCGGCTTCGATCGCGCCGCCGCGATCTCAAGCCAATCAGCCGACCAAATTGCCAAAGCAGCAGAGCTGTTCGGCCAGGACGACGACATCACCGCCCTCACTCTTGCCCGCACTGCCTGACCGATTCGTTTACCATTCGGCATAGAGGAACTGCACCGAACCCATGCGCTCAAGCACAATCCGCACCGCCTCACAAGTGCACAAACAAACTGGCCTCCCCTCCGAGTAACCATGCCTCCACATCGCGAGATCTTCAGCTTTGCCATGAGCGCCATCAGCCGCGTGTTCGCCCTCCGCGAACGCGTGCTGGGCCGCGTCGGCAAAGGACATAGCGGCGGCGCTGCCGGCATCGTCGCCTCGCACCAGCCCTTCCAGAGCGGCGGAAACCTTCTCGACGCGGTCTTCGTTCAGCCCGATGACGCGCCGCCCAACTCATCAGTCCTTCTTTGCCACGGCATTGGCGAAGTCGTCGACCAATGGTTCCCCGTGCAGTGCCTCCTCGCGCAGCACGGCACGGCCTCGGTGATCTTCGATTACTCCGGCTACGGCCGCAGCCCCGGCATCGCCAACTGGACGCAATGGGAAGACGACACCGTTGCCGCCTTCGAATCGCTTCAGCGCCTTGTCGCTCCGATGCCAGTCTCGATCCTCGGCTTCTCCATGGGCACCGGCATCGCCGCCGCTGTCATCCACCGCATCTCTGCGCACCGCCTCATCCTCTGCGCTTCCTGCACCTCGTTTCGCGCAGGCGCGCGCTCCTGCGGCCTTCCCGCTTTTCTCCTGCCACTCGTTCCTCCCGTCTGGACTACAGACGAAACGCTTGCCAGCTGCACCGCGCCCGTACTCCTTGTCCACGGCGAAAGAGACAGATTGTTCCCTGTCCAGATGTCGCGGGACCTCGCCGCGCTCCTGCCCACGAGCAAGCTTGTAGTCGTTCCAAACCTCGGCCACAGCGAACCCTTCCACAAGCCACACATCTCCTACTGGGGCCACATCGTTCGCTTTCTCACGGACTGAGCTCGCGGGCCGGTCTTCGTACCCAGTCTGCGCGACTCCGTTAAACTGGGAGTTGACCTATGTTTGAAAATCTTACAGACAAGCTCCAGCGCGCCTTCAAGACACTCCGCGGCCAGGGAACGCTCACCGAAGAGAACATCGCCGAAGCTCTGCGCGAGATTCGCGGTGCCCTGCTTGAAGCCGACGTCAACCTGAAGGTCGCACAGGACCTCATCGAGCAGATTCGCGTCAAGGCCGTCGGAACCGAAGTCCTCACCGCGCTCTCGCCCTCCGAGCAGGTCATCAAGATCGTTCGCGACGAGCTCATCACACTGCTCGGCAAAGACACGGCGCGCTTCAAGTTCTCGTCGCAGCCGCCCACGGTGATTCTGATGGCAGGACTTCAGGGCTCCGGCAAAACCACCACCAGCGGCAAGCTGGCAGCCTGGCTCAAGAAGGGAGGGCACCGTCCCATGCTGGTTTCGGTCGATGTCTACCGGCCCGCCGCGCGCGAGCAACTCAAGGTCGTGGCCAAGTCGATTGAAGCGCGCATCTACGAAGGAGATCTGAAGGGCGAAGCTCCCGGTTCGGCTCTTGTCGAGCGTCTCGCCAAAGAAGCGCGCCGCGAAGCCGTCATCATGGGCTGCGACACGCTCATCGTCGACACC
>CAYWSR010000052.1:0-24445 GCA_964460385.1 uncultured Occallatibacter sp.
CAGTCCAGCAATTACCATGCCTTGGTGCCCGGGCATGGGCTTAAAGAGGAATTCAAGAGCAGCTGCGTGCCCGCCCGTTGCCCCCCCAAAAAGTTCGGGCGCATCCCCAGCTTCCCAACCGTTTTCATATCCGCTCCGCTTAACATTATTTGGAAACCCGGTATCCACCGAGACATTTCTAACAAACAAGAGGGACTCAAGGTGGAGGGACTTCGCCGTACCTAGTGCCGATTGCAGACCGGTTGGCTCGGTATAAACCAGGATTTTCAAATCCGGGGTGAACTTCGCGACAGATGTGTCCACCCCTCCGGCCACTGCTTCCCCGTGAAGTATGTTTCCCACGCCGTTGCGTTGACCTAGGCGGACGTTAACGATGTTGAAGGGTTGCGCATTTTGCGTGTCCAATTTGATCAACTTTCCGTCGACGACAACATAAATGCCGTAGTATTCGGGAACGGGGATCGACTGTGCCATGATCGACGGTGAGATTACGGCAAGATAGAGTCCGACGCCCAGAAAGATCCGGTCAAATCCAAATCTCATACGTACCTCGTTCTTGAATGTGGTGTGGCCGTAGGTGTCTTCAATGTTAAAGCAGAAACACTTGATCCGAGCGGATAAATGCAAGTAACCCCCGAGTCCCGATTGACGCCAATCCGGGTCAGGCATGCACGCTCTCCGTTTCCTCAATCTACCATCGGGCGAGGATCCGGCTTTAGATCGAGGAAAATCGAGTCCTGGCGTGAAATGGAAGCCTGAGTGGGAGCCCAAAAACAGGAAGGCTTTGGCCTCGTCAAGGACCGAAATGGATTGCCGGGTTGCCGGGAGAACGGGTAGCCTAAGAGAACAGCCAGCCTGTATGGGCAGGCCTTGCAAGAAGCTTCTGCCATCCTATTGGAGTCCATTCCTCGATCTGAAAGCCTGATTCCGGACCTGAGGCTTGAAAAATCTCCCAACAACTCCGATCCCCCAAAACGCTGAAGAACGCAGCGAAACGAGATAGAGCCAGCGCATGCCAAAACCAGTTTCAATCTGTGTAATCGGGTCCGGATATGTGGGCCTGGTAGCAGCCGTTTGCTTTGCCGAGATCGGCCACCGGGTGATTTGCGTGGACAACGACGAGGCGCGAGTAAAGACCCTAAGAGAAGGCGGCGTGCCTATCTTTGAGGATCAACTGCCGGAGCTTCTCGCGCGTCATCGCGATTCGCGGGTTGAGTTCACCACGGACCTGGGGCGCGCAGTGGAAGCCAGCGAAGCAATCTTCATTGCGGTGGGAACGCCGCAAGGGGATACGGGCGCGGCCGACTTGTCGTACGTTGAGGCGGTAGTTTCAGAGATCGCGCGGGGTATTCATAGCTACAAGGTGATCGTGGAGAAGAGCACCGTCCCGGTTTACACGAACGAATGGATTCGGCGCGTTTTGCACCGTCATGGGGTGGATCAGAAGAACTTTGACATTGTGTCGAACCCGGAGTTCCTTCGTGAGGGGACGGCGATCAAGGACTTCATGCATCCGGACCGGATCGTGGTGGGAACGACAAGCGAGCGGGCGGCGGAGGTGCTGCAGCGGATCTATGAACCGCTGACCGGAGGTAGCTATTATGCGCAGCCCGGCGCACTGAAGGGCGCGTGCAGCAAGGAGAACCCTGCGAAGCTGCTGGTGACCTCTGCGCAGAGCGCCGAGATTATCAAGCACGCATCGAACGCGTTCCTGGCGCTGAAGATTTCATTCATAAACGCGGTGGCGAACCTGGCCGAAGCTGTGGACGCCGACATTGAAGACATTGCGGCGGGCATGGGCATGGATAGCCGCATCGGGCCAAAGTTTCTGCGCGCAGGGCTGGGCTACGGCGGGTCGTGCTTCCCGAAAGACGTGGCGGCCTTCCACTGGGTGGCGCAGCAGTACGGGATCGACTTCCAACTGCTGCGGGAGATCCGCAAGATCAACGAGACGCAGAAGGACGTGTTCTTCAACAAGGTGCTCTCGTCGCTGTGGACGCTGCGCGGCAAGAAGCTGGCCGCGCTGGGACTGGCCTTCAAGGGAGACACGGACGATATTCGCGAGTCACCGGCGCTGGAGGTAATCCGCAAACTGCTGGACGCCGGCTCGACGGTTACGGCCTACGATCCCGCGGCGATGGACAGGGCCAAGGAAGTGATGCCGCCTTCGGCGAAGATGCGGTATGCGGAGGACATTTATTCGGCTGCGAAGGATGCAGACGCGGTGCTGATTTTGACTGACTGGAAAGAGTTCGCATCCATCGACCTGGTGAAGCTGAACCAGGCTGTGAAATTCCCTATTGTCGTCGACGGGCGCAATCTTTATAAGCCGCAATCGATGCTGAGCCATGGGTTTACCTATGTGAGCGTGGGCAGGGTCGCAGGCTACCAGGCACAGCAGGGAAAACCCCGCAGCGTGCTATCCTGAGGCCAATCCCTTCTCTCCCCTCTCAGCCTCCCTGGGAAGCGATGCCTCGCCTGATTTGTATCTTAATTAAACGGAGCGTGAGCCGCTTAACATGCATGTCCTTGTTACAGGCGCAGCAGGATTTCTGGGGTCGCATCTGGTAGACCGTCTGTTGGCCGAGGGCCACACGGTAATCGGCGTGGACAACCTGTCGACCGGGACCCTTGAGAATCTGGCCCACCTGAACGGGCACTCCGGCTTCGCATTCCAAGAGCAAGATATCTGCCAGGTCTTCGATCCGGGCCGTGTGGACTATGTGTTCAACATGGCCTCGCCGGCGAGTCCGCCAGAGTATCTGCGGCTGGCGATCGAGACGCTGCGGGCAGGATCGGCGGGAACCGAGAATGCGCTGGAGATTGCAGCAAGGTATGGGGCGGGTTTCCTGCATGCGTCGACGTCGGAGTGCTACGGAGATCCGCTGGTTCATCCACAACGGGAGGACTACTGGGGGAATGTGAATCCGGTGGGTCCGCGGTCGGTATACGACGAGGCGAAGCGCTACGCGGAGGCGCTGGTGATGGCCTACCACCGCATGCAAGGCGTGGATACGCACCTGGTGAGGATATTCAACACCTACGGGCCGCGTCTGCATCCGAGCGATGGGCGCGTGATTTCGAATCTGATGATGCAGGCGCTGCTGGGCGAGCCGCTGACGATCTACGGGGACGGCAAGCAGACGCGGAGCTTTTGCTATGTGGACGACCTGATCGAGGGAATTTTGCGGCTTTCGCGTTCAGAAGAGCCCATGCCGGTGAACCTGGGCAATCCGGACGAGTTCACAATCCTGGAGTGCGCGCAGGCGATCCTGGAAGTGACGGGATCGCGAAGCGAACTGCGGTTCGAGCCGCTTCCCCAGGACGACCCGATGCGGCGGTGTCCCGACATCGCGCGGGCAGAGAAGCTGATGGGATGGAAACCGCAAGTTTCCCTGCGGGAGGGGTTGGCGAAATCGCTGGCGTTCTTCCAGGGCAAGGCGCAGGAGCAGCTTGCAACTCGGGGCTCGAACTGAACCGAGTAAGTCTGCCCTCAAGAGGCTTGCGCATGCCGGCCCGCGGATTGTGCTCTAAGTCACAGAGGATCTTCTTCGTGCTCTGATTTGCTGCCGATAACTCCTGCTGTTAATCTTGCCTATCATGATCCGCAATTACTGTTTCGCCGCCGCCATCGCCCTGCTCTCGGTGTGCCAGCTCGCGCCGGGACAGAAGTTTCAACCCAAAACAATTCAGTTCAAGGGCGCGCCGGAGTACTCAGACCAGGAGCTGCTGGCCGCGGCCAATCTCAAGCGAGGGATTGTTCTGACGGCGGCAGAGATGAACGACCACTCGAAGCTGCTGATGGACAGCGGTGTGTTCGACGGCGTCACCTACAAGTTCGACGGCGTGGACATGGTTTATCAACTCACAATCGCGCCCCAGCTCTACGCAGTTCATCTCGACAATCTGCCGCTGGCTCCCGGCGCCGCGCTCGATGCAAGGATTCACGAGCAACTGCCGCTCTATCACGGGAAGGTTCCGGCGGAGGGTTCGCTGATGGATGGCGTGATCAAAGTGCTCGAACAGGCGCTGGCAGACGAGGGGATTCACGCCACGGTTACGGCGACACCCATGGGCGCGGCAGGCACGCGGCAAGTGTCGGCGATGAGTTTTGCGATCACCGCTCCCCCGGTGAAGGTTGGCGGGATCGATGTGCGGGGCGCTTCTCCAGAGATGGCAGCGAAAATCAAGCGCGTGACCGATCATGAGACGGGCACACCGTTTAGTACGGACAGCTCGACCGCGAACCTGGAGCGCGTGGTCAGCTCCTTCTATGCCGATGAAGGGTATGCGGCGGCGAACGTACACGCGGCACGAGCGGGGGATTTTACTGTGGATGCGACCGCGGTGGAAGTGCCGTTTGAAGTCACGATCGAGGAAGGGCACATTTACAAGCTGGGCTGGGTCCACATGCCGGCGGATTCGCTGGTGACGCAGGCAGAGGTGGATAAAATCGCGACGCAGCAGACCTCGCCCACGGGGCAGGCGGCAGCTCCCTCGAAGGGCGCGGCAATCCGCGGAATCTGGTCGACGCTGCATGCAAGATATAAGTCGAAGGGCTATCTGGATTGTGCCATTTTGCCGCATGCGGAGCTGGATGAGGCGGCCGGCGTGGTGAATTACACGGTGGAGATCAAGCGAGGAGCGCAGTATCACCTGGGGCTGCTCCGATTTGATAACGTGAGCGACGATCTTAAGAAGCTCCTGATGCGGAACTGGCAGATGATGCCGGGAGACCCGTTTGACGAGAGTTACGTGGCAGCGTTTCTGGTGGCGGCGCAAAAATCCGACCCGGTGCTGATGCGGACGCTGGCCGGGGTGAAGGCGACGTTTACGGTGATGGCCGATCCGAATACACATGAGGTGAACTGCGTGATCAAGCTGGAGAGGATCCACTGAGGCAAGTGCGGCGTTGCGATTTGCTGGGCTTGCTTTATGCTCGTTTCCATGCCCCACTCAGTGATACTCGACAACATGTTTCACCTGCCGCTTCCCATCCTGGAGAAGCTGGCGCGACCGGTGATCGTCTACCTGGTGCTTGTGGTTCTTCTGCGCCTGTTTGGAAAGCGGGAGCTGGCGCAGTTGAACCCCTTCGACCTGGTGGTGCTGCTTTCGCTCTCGAATACCGTGCAGAACGCGATCATCGGCGACGACAACTCCGTGACAGGCGGGATCATCGGCGCGTTCGGGCTGCTGGCGATCAACTGGCTGGTGGTGCGGGTGCTGTTCCGGTCGCCCAGGCTGACGCGGGCGATCGAGGGGCGCTCGACGGTCCTGATCAGGGACGGGCAGCCCGACCAGAACGCCCTGGCGCGCGAGTCGCTTTCACGTGAGGATCTTCTCAGTGTCATTCACCGCCAAGGGTTCGCGGACTTTCACGCAGTGAAGCGCTGCGAACTCGAGCCGAATGGGACATTTTTCGTCGAGGCCTTCGAGCCGACAGTAGCGGACAAGCACCACGCTGAACTGCTGGCAAAGATCGATGAGCTGGCTCGAGAAGTAGCGGCGCTGAGGCCGCAGCCTGGATTGGAAGCTGAGGGATAAAGGCGGCATGCAGCAATTGCGGAAATATTTCTGTTGCGGATATATCCGTAACGGATGTATATTGCACACATGGCTATTGAAACCGCACCCCCTTCGCCGCTGACGCCCGCCGTCTTCGCAATTCTGTTCTCGCTGGCCGAGGGAGAGAAGCACGGCTACCTGATCATGAAAGACGCTCGCGCGCCTGAAGGCGGCGGCATTCGGCTTGGTCCCGGAACGCTCTACGGTTCACTCGATCGCATGATGCGTGACGGACTGGTGGAGGAGTCGGGAACCTCCGACGATGAGCGCCGCCGATATTACCGCTTGACCCAGCAAGGGCACATCGTACTGGCGGTTGAGTTGCAAAGGCTGGACGCCGCGGTGACCTCCGCTCGCCGGATGGGCTTGATCTGTGAGGGAGGCCGCTCATGATGGCTCCCAAACGGCTCGAGTGGCTCTATGCGCTGGCGCTGCGGCTTTACCCGGCACGCTTTCGAGAGGCCTATGCACCGGCGATGCAACAGAGCTTTCGCGACGCGCTGCAGGACGGCACGGTGGCGCGACGCACGCTGATCCCGCTGGTCCTTCGCGACCTGATTGCATCCCTTTTCAAGGAGCATTTCGCCATGCTTTATGAGACCTTTGCCCGTCCTGCACTGATCTATAACGCGCTGGTGCTAATCGGCCTCTCAACGGGGCTGGCGCTGGCGCTCAACACAATTCCGCAACAGGTGCTGCGGCAGGGCGCGAACGATCCGCAGATCCAGATGGCCTCGGACCTTGCAGCCAATCTCGATAAATACGGTGTGAACGATGGCCTGCGCCAAGGCGCGCTGCTCAACAGTGGCGGCGTGGTCGACATGGCGCACAGTCTCGCACCGTTCCTCATTGTCTACAACGATGAAGGGCAGCCCCTCGGCTCTAATGCCCAACTGAATGGCCAGACGCCCGCGCCGCCTGCCGGCGTATTTGACAATGTGCGAAAGAACGGGGAAGAGCGTGTCAGCTGGCAACCCGTACTTGGGCGTGAACACGGAGTTCGGATCGCCGCTGTAATTGAACGCGTGAACGGACCGCAACCTGGCTTTGTGCTGGCCGGACGCAACATGCGCGAGGTGGAAGCGCGCGAGGCGCAGGTGGGCCAGTTGGCCGGGCTCACGTGGATCGGGATGATGTGCGTGATCCTGGCGGCGACGGCGGCGTATGGGTGGTGGACACGGCCGAAGGCAGCATAGAGGGAGATAGAGATGGCCTCGGTTTTTACCAAAGTTGAGCCGCAACTGCTGTCGATCTTGGACGAGCTGCGGCTTCGCGAACCGATCTTTCACAATCCGGAGTTCGGCTCAACAACGGCTGAGTTTGAACACTCGACCGCGCCGGACTACTGGGAGGTTGGCGCATCGGGCCGCCGCTACAGCCGCGATTTCATTCTGCAAGAATTGACGAAGAGCGTTCCCTACGTGGATGCCGCAGGGGCTGGATGGGAAACCTCCGAGTTTGGCCTGCGCTGTCTCGGTCCCGAGACTTATCTGCTGACGTACACGCTCGACCAGGCAGGACGGCGCACGCGGCGTTCGACGATCTGGCGGCGGTCAGAGGATGGTTGGCAAATCCTCTACCACCAGGGCACGATCATCTCGGCAGAAGAAGACGACAGGATTCCGACGTGAGTAGATGCCGATTCTCCGCCAACTCATCACTGAAGCAGAAAATAGAGTGTGCCAAGCAGAAAAGCCCCTCCCCCCACGGCGCAAAATACGATTCTCCCCGCAAGGTTGTCTACCTCCTTATTCGTTACCTTGAGGTTTGGGCCTTTGACCCCGTAGAACTGTTTTAGTGTGAGGTCAAGGATAACGCAAATGGTTCCCAGAACCATCAATGCGGCTGCAAAAGGCGGGTTCATTCCACGAATCTCAACCCAAAAAATGACTGGCAATTCATAAGGCGGTGCGAGCAAGACTGGCTTCCCTCCGCTGATTTCTATTGTCTTTGCGCCGCAGGCGCGGCTGCCTTGATGGCAAATCACTCCCACTCGATGGTGCCGGGGGGTTTGCTGGTGATGTCGTAAACGACGCGGTTGATGCCGCGGACCTCGTTGACGATGCGGTTGGAGATGCGCTTGAGGACTTCGTAGGGGAGCGGGGTCCAGTCGGCGGTCATGCCATCTTCAGAGTGGACGGCGCGGACGGCGCAGGTGTAAGCGTAGGTGCGCTGGTCGCCCATGACGCCGACGCTCATGACGGGAAGCAGCACAGCGAAGCTCTGCCAGATCTGATTGTAGAGACCGGCGGCCCTGATCTCGGCGACGACGATCGCGTCGGCCTCCTGGAGCAGGGCAACGCGCTCGGGGGTGACTTCGCCGAGGATGCGGACGGCGAGGCCGGGGCCGGGAAATGGCTGGCGGCCGAGAACATCCTCGGGCATGAGGAGATCGCGGCCAATGCGGCGGACTTCGTCCTTGAACAGGTCGCGCAGGGGCTCGATGAGCTTGAGCTTCATGAGCTCAGGCAGGCCGCCGACATTGTGATGGCTCTTGATGGTTTGCGAGGGCCCTCGGACGCTTGAGGATTCGATGACATCGGGATAGAGGGTTCCCTGGACAAGCCAGTCAACTCCGCCCGTTTCTTTGGCGATGCGGGTGGCCTCATCGTCGAAGACGGCTATGAACTCCGCGCCGATTCTCTTGCGCTTGGTTTCAGGGTCAGTAACGCCGGCAAGTTGGGCGAGGAAGCGGCTTGAGGCGTCGACCGCAACGATGTTGAGGCCGAGCTTGTCGCGCAGGTTCTTCTGCACGCTCTGGAACTCGTTTTTGCGCAGGACGCCGTTGTTGACAAAGATGCATGTGAGTTGGCTGCCGATGGCCTTGTGGACAAGAACCGCTGCGACCGAGGAATCGACGCCGCCGGAGAGGCCGCAGATGACGTGACCGGAACCAACTTTTTCCCGGATCGATTCGACGGTGGTATGGATGAAGTGGGCGGGGGTCCAATCTCCGCTGGCGCCGCAGATGTTGAAGACGAAGTTCCTGATGAGCTGCGGGCCGAGCGGGGTGTGGTGGACCTCGGGGTGGAACTGGACGGCCCAGATGCGGTGCTCCTCGTTGGCAATGCCTGCCAGCGCGTTGGAAGTGACGGCGGTGCGGTGAAAGCCGGGGGGCAGCTCCTCTGCCTCATCGCCGTGGGACATCCAAACCTGCATTGAAGGGGGCAGGCCCGAAAAGAGGGGAGTGGCAGGGTCTTCTATCGTGACCTCAGCGTGACCGTATTCGCGCAAGGGCGCGGACTTCACGTGGCCGCCCATGTGGTGGACGATGAAGTGAAGGCCGTAGCAGATGCCGAGGGTGGGCAGGCCGAGCTGAAGGATCCTGGGGTCGGCGGCGGGGGCGTCGGCGTCGTAGACGGACGATGGGCCGCCGGAGAGGATGATGCCGAGAGGTTTGAGGGCCTGGATCTCCGCGAGAGGGGCTGTGCAGGGCAGGACGACCGAGAAGACGTTGAGTTCGCGGATGCGGCGGGCTATGAGCTGGGTGTACTGCGACCCGAAGTCGAGAATAACGATTGTCTGGGTGTCCACGTATTAGTTTGGCAGGCGTGGGGGAGGGGTGTAAAGAATGCAATTTCATTGATTGAGGAATGGAATCAAGTGAAGAATCCGGCGCTGGACTTCTCCGCATCTTTCAGGAGACGATTCAAAGAACGCGCCGGAGGGTTTTGGCCGGCTTGCTTATCCCCACTGCTTTCCAAGCGACTCGAGGCCGGCGGTGCCCAGTTCCTGGGCAGTCATCGCAATCCGGAATTCGACTTCTGCGTTGAATGCGAGGAACCAAGGCTCGGCGAATCTGGTCACATCGGCCGCTCCATTGACGTCTACAACGAAGATGGCGCCGCGATGGCCCTCGCGCTCAGTGAAATAGGCGGCTTCGGGTTTAGTGGCTTCGAGGATGGCGCGCATCTTCGCTCCCACCGTTCCATTCTTGACGAGCGTATTGAATGGTTCAATGGGACATTGAACCAGCATGATCATGCGCATGCAGAACCTCCGGGCGCCGGGGATCGCGTTCTTAGCCGCGAGCGGCGCAGGGCGCAAATATAGCAGACAGAACGGGCGGCCCGCACGATATTCTGACCCCTACGCAAACACTGTGGAAGGAGATCGGGGATGAACAAGCCTGTTGTGTTCTTGCGCGTGGCGTCGGTGCTCACGCTGATTCATGCGGTGCTGCATACGATTGGTGGGGTGTTTGGCAGCGCTGATCCGGGCCCCGCTGCAGTGGCTGTCGCGGCGATGAAGGCCAACCAGTTTCTGGTGATGGGAAACACGCGCAGCTATTGGGATTTCTATTTTGGCCTGGGCCTTGCACTCAGCATTTCAATGACCGCCGAGGCGATTCTGATGTGGCAGTTGTCTTCATTGGCCCGGACGGAAGGCCGCCGCCTTCGCCCCATGATGGCCACATTCCTTGTCGCCTACCTGGCCATTGCAGTGAACTCGAACGCGCACTTCTTTTTCGCCCCGGTGATCTTCGAAATCCTCATCGCAGGATGCTTCGGCGTCGCGATTGCCACGGCAAGAGACAAAACAGACTGAGTCCGGGCGCCATCTATCGTATTCATTCCGCGCTTGGAGAAGGCCGAAGCGGTCGGCGGCGACACGGTAGACGAGGAGGCGCTCCGAGGAGATGCGGCGGCTCCAACATCAGGCGAGGAGCTTGAACAACTTCGGTCGACTCCAGGCGGGCCGGGCGCGGGTGCGGTATTATGGCGCACAACGCAAAGAAGGCGGAAGGAGATCGGGAATGAACAAGCCTCAAGTGTTCTTGCGCGTTGCGTCGGTGCTGACGCTGATTCATGCAGCGATGCATACCGTTGGCGGTGTGTTTGGCAGCGTTCCGCCGGGCCCCGCTTCGGTGGCTGCGGCGGCGATGAAGGCCAACCAATTCCTCTTTGTGGGAAGCATGCGGACCTACTGGGAGTTTCATCGCGGCCTTGGCCTCATGGTCGGCGTCTTTCTGGCCGTCGAGGGGGTTCTGATGTGGCAGCTGGCTTCCCTGGCCAGGACCGCCGCCCGCCGCCTGCGCCCCATGATGGCCACATTCCTCCTCGGCTACCTGGCGCTCGCCATCATCTCGTACGGGTACTTCTTTCCCTTGCCGATCGTCTTCGAAGCAGTCATCGCCGCCTGCTGCGGCGTGGCGTATGCCACGGCGACGGGCAAAACCGCTTGAGTGGAAGCGGCCAACTTCTCGACCAACACTCTGGCCGGCGGCAATCTACGGCATCCTGGCCGGCTCGGCCACCGCGTCCCTGTGATCGCTCCCGGGCAGGGAGACCTTCGGCTTAAATTGTTCTGCCTTTCCGGCGGTCCGCTGGTGGGACAAGGGGACGCGGGCGACCGGGTTGACTTTTACTGAGGATGGGGCGTCCAAAGGGCAAGCAACCGAAGAAATGATCGAGCTCTCGGTCCGAAAGCGTGGAGTCTTCAATCCGCAGACAGAGAGAGGGCCGAGGCAAACAGAATCCAGAGGGAAATGGTCTGAAAAGGATCGTCTTCTGTGGAAACTAGGCACAACGGACCCTTGGCTTTTACAATGCAACAGGGACCCGTCCCAACCCAGCCCTGCTGTGGAACCATGAGACCTGGCGGCACACGCCTGACCGGGATGAAGGAATGGCATGAAGTTTACGAAATTCGGCAAGGCACTTCTGATGGGCGCGCTTTCGGTTGCGGTCATCTTCGGCGTGTCCTCTTGCATTCGAAGCTATACAGTCGGCTATTTGTATGTGACAGGAACATTGACCGCAGGGACCGCCGGCCAAGGCATCATCAGCGGGTTCAAGATCGATCACAACACCGGCAAGCTGACACCGATCAATACGCTTCCAGTCGCCTCGGGGGGAGCCTACCCGGTGCGTGCGGTGCTGATTCCGGGGAGCCGGTTCCTTTATGTGCTGAATCGGGGGACGAACGCAGAGGGAGGCACGACGTGCACGCCCGCCGATCCCTGCCAGGCAAATATTACGGAGTTTGCGGTTGGCGGCAACGGCGTCCTGACGGCACAGGAGACGTTCTACACGCAGGGGCTGAATCCGTTCCGGCTGATCGCGGACGCGCCAGGCGACTTTCTTTACGTTCTGGACCACGACTCCCCTTCGTCCGCAGCCTGCTCGCTGGCGCTGGGAGCGGGCGTGAACACCTGTGGCGACATCACAGCGTTTCAAATCAATGCGACGACCGGGCGGCTGCAACTTGTGGTGAACGCGCAGGTGACGGCGGCGAATGGAGCCGCACTGCCCTACTTCCCCGTGCCGGCCAACCCAATCGACTTCTCGCTATCTTCGGGCTACGTCCTGACGGTAAGCGGTACGCTGGACACGGGCGACGCGGTTTTCCCGTACACCTATAACCAGGGGACGGGCCAGTTGTCGATCAATCAGAACACGTCGCAGCCGCTGGGGATCGGCGCGGCAACAGCGATCGTGAACGGATCGAGCTATGTCTACGTTCTCGACGACGAAGGGACCGAAGTCGCCGGCACGGGAGCTTCGAGCCAGATTCTTCCCTTCTCCGTGGGGAGCAACGGCGCGTTGCAGGCCCAGACCGGCGGGATTGTGGCGGATGACCCGACACTGAATAACCCGATCTACCTGATCGTGGAGTCAAAGGGCAAGTTTGCCTACGTGATCAACCAGGGGAACAATGCGCAAGGGACGAACGCCCAGAGCGGCATCGCGGGATATGTGCTCGACCCGTCGACGCACCAGCTGAGCTTCATTGCGGGCGAACCGTTTGGCTCCGGAGCGGGGCCGCAATGCCTGGTGGAAGATCCGTCGAACCAGTTTGTTTACTCGGCTGACTTCAATGACTCGGCCGTGACGGGCCGAGTGGTAGACCCGAACTCAGGCGTACTGGACCAGATGCGCGTCACGAGCACGTTCCCCGTGGGGGGACCGGCGACGTGGTGCCTGGTGGATGGCCGCACGAGCTAAGTTGAAGGCCGCCGGAAACGGAGCTGTCGCCGGGAGGCGATCATCAAGACCCTTGGCCGGCGGGGACCTTTTAAAAAAACAGCCGAATGCGGGGACCGAAACAGCGGTCACCCGCATCTCGATTCCAAACCGGAAATTGCGGGCGCGCCGGGTTAGGGCGCCCTGATGAAAGATGCGCATGAAGTTCAACAAACCGAGCCAGCTCGCGCTGGTCGCTGCTGGTAGCCTGCTGGTGGCCACGATGCTGACGGCCTGCCAAACGCTGACCGTCGATTTTGTCTTTGTTACGAGCGCGAAGGCGGCGGGGACGAATAACTACGGAGTCGTGGACGTCTTCGAGATCAACTCGGAATCAGGCCAGATGCGGCAGATTCCTACATCGCCGTTCCCGTCTGGAGGCCGGAATCCGGTGGCTGAAGCTGTCTCCACGGACAATACAAACCTCTTTGTAGTGAACAAAGACGACAATACGATCGAACAGTTTCTCATCGGAAGCGACGGAAAGGTCTATCCGCAGAACACGACCAATACGCCAGGTATCTTCCCGATGGCGGTAGCGGTGAGCGGAACCAACCTGTTTGTGGTGGACACCTTTCAGCCCTTGCCGACCTGCTCTCCGGCAGCTGAGTGCTCGGGATCGGTTGCGGTGTTTCCGATCAGCGCACCGATCACATCGAATATTGGCACGAAGGGAGCCGAGCTGCTGACCTCGCCGGTTGCGAACGGCAACCTGAGCTATTGGCCGCTGAATCTGCCGAGCAACCCGAACGACGTGATCGTTCCAACAGCGATCAATGCGCTGAAATCCGGGAGTTTCATTTACGTGTCGGCATATGACGCCTCCGTAACACCGAACGTGGGATATGTTTATGGGTTTGCCGTGGGCTCGGGCGGAACTTTGACGCCGCTGAACGGCGGCGTGCCATTTTTGGCGGGCACGCATCCCTCGGGAATGGCGAGCGACGCATCGAGCAGCTACTTGTATGTGACGGACTCGGCAAATTCGAACGTCCTGGGTTACTCAGTGGCGGCGTCGGGCCCGCTGACTCCACTGGCGGGCAGTCCATACCAGGCGGGTGGAGCACCATCATCGGTAGTTGTGGATCCGACATACCCTTATGCGTACGTGGCGAACGCGCAGGACTCGTCGATCACCGAATACTCGATAAGCAACGGAGTGCTGACGAGCATTGGAACGATGTCGACGGGGCTGCAGCCGGTGGCGATTGGAATTGACCCATCGACAAATCGCTTCCTTTTTACGGTGAATTTTCTGGGCAGCAGCGTGAACGGAACGGTCTCAGGATTTGAACTGGACACGTCTTCCGGAGCTCTTCTGGTCTCAAAGGAATCGCCGTCTAAGTCCGATCCCATACCGACTGCGGTGGCGGCAATTCCGCACAACGGGACAGGCGCAGGCATAGCGAAATAGGCAGTCGGCCGGGAGACCGGGACCGGCTGGATCGAAACACCCCGTAGGGGCTTTTACAATACTTACGGGACAACTAAACGAGAATGGATGGGGCCGGCAAGCGAAGGTCCTTGACGAAGGAAGCACATGAAGTTGAGCAAACTGAGCCGGACGATTCTGGTCTCTTCCCTGGGGCTGGTGTTGGCCACCCTATTGACGTCCTGCGAGATCGTGACGATCGATTATCTTTTCGTGGCCAACTCCGCAGGCGCCGGTTCGAGCACCACTGGAGAGATTCAGACGTACGACGTAGACTCACAGTCCGGAGCGATTCGAAATGGCGCCCCGCCGGTCAGCAGCGGAGGCAACAACCCCGTGGCCATTGCAATCACCGCCGACTATGCCAACCTTTACGTGGTGAACCAGGCGAGCAATAACGTTGTGCACTTCGCGCTTGCGGATACGGGCGTGTTGACGCAGAAGGACTTGGTGACGACGAGCCCCAGCCCGATTTCCATTGCGGTGAACACAGCAGGCACATATCTGTATGTTGTTTCCGGGCCGAACCCGTCGGTGCTGACGGCCTACTCGCTGAGCGGTGGAACCATCGGTTCGGCGGCTGCGCAGGTGACTCTATCGGTTCCAGGCTACGCAGGCGACACACTGGCGCCGACCGGAGTGACGGCGCTGGCAAACAATAATGCTGTTTATGTGACGGCGTACGATCAGTCGGCCTACAATCCGGGCGGAACGACGACCAGCATTGCCAACCCCGGCTGGATCTTCGGATACGCAGTGGGAACGGGCGGCGCCCTGACACCGGCAATCGGAAACCCATGGAAGGCGGGGATCAAGCCGGTGGCAATTGCCTCGGACCCGACGAACCGGTTTGTGTACGTAACCGACTTTGCGTCGAACCAGATGATCGGCTACACGATTCAGAGCGGGAGCGTGTTGAACTTCATGATCAATGGTCCGTTCGCGGCGGGAAGCGAGCCGACAGCGCTGACTGTCGATCCGCGCGGCAAGTACGTCTACGCTTCGAACGGGCTGTCGAATACGGTGACCGCCTTTACGATCGACCTGGGCACCGGAACTCCGACCGCCATAATCAACACGACGGGCAGCCAGACGACCTCGACAGATACCGAACCGGTTTCAGTGGTGGTGGATGCGGCGCTGGGGCGGTTTGTGTATACGGCGAACTACCTAGGGAATTCAGTTTCTGGATTCCGGCTGAATCCGGATACCGGGGCGCTCACGCAGACCCAAGCAACTCCCTATCCTTCGGGCTCCAGGCCAGCGGCTGTGGCGACGGTGCCACATGGCAACCACTCGATCGAGTCGGTAACGCCGTAGGAAAGCCGCATCGAAGCTGAAGCGAAGAGCCCAGCCCGAACGGCTGGGCTTTTTGCAGGTGTGCGAAGCTGTTGCGGGGGCCCCGAGCCCAAAGTTGATGCAATTCTCTTGTGAATCTCGCAATCTGTATAGAGGAATCAGAATGGCACGCGCCCCGGTCCCCGCGGTGTAAGGCGATCGGCGCCGGGTCAGGGCTGATTGGTCGGGAACTGGTTTTCGTGCCGCGCAGGTTTGCGTAGCGGAGGTTCAAGATGAGAGAGCAAATGCGGAAGATTGCGATTGTCGCGGCCGGCATTCTGGCGCTGGGTGCTGCGACGGCGACCCTTGGGCAGGGGCTGACACGGATCAATCCCCCGGGCGGGGGCATGATCCAGTATGGGCAAGTGCAGGGGCAGTCCACCGAAGCCGGAGCGATGGGCTACATCCTTAGGAATCTTCACCAGTCGATCGGCGAGAAACCGCAGGTGGGCAAGCTCTTCGACGTGAAAGGGACGGACTCGGTGGCGACGTTCTTCAACATCTCGCGGCGCGATCAGGGACCCGGCCAGCCGTCGCTGAAGGTGAGCGGGCTGCTGATTGCCACGAAGGTTTCGACGGACCACGTGGAGGCGGCGGTCGTGTCAGACGATGCGGCCCGGTTCAACAAGACGCTTCCCGGCATGATGAAAATGCTGATGGCACAGTGGCAGCCGATGGCGGGAGCCCAGACGGCTGCAGGACCAAGCGGCGGAGGGGGCGGTGCGGCAGGGCCGGCGGCTCAACTTAGGACGGTGACCACGCAGGACCAGTCGGCGAGCATTGGGCTTCCGGCCGGTTGGCAACTCGTTCCAAGCGGGAGCGCGATGGGCACCATTCAGGCAATCGGCCCGAACGGCGAGAATGTCTCGCTGGACCTGACGTTGGGAGCGACGGACCCGAACAATCCGGCTGCGCAGCGGACACGACAGATTGTGGCGTCGGGCGGGCTGCGGAATACAGTCTACGCAAACGCGTTCTACTACCCCTATGGCGCGGATCCGGGAAGGACGTTTGTTGACTTGGTGCATCACATGGAGCAGAAGGCCGGGATGCAGCCTGCGGACTTCCGGATTACGAGTGAGACACCGGCGCAACTGATGCCGAACGCGCGGTGCTTTCACCTCGAGGGTACGGCGGACTTTCACGAAGGCAAAGGGACGCGCGAGCTGAACGATATCTACTGCATCGGGCCGGAAGGGCGGGCAGGCGGCTGGGGGAGCTACGTATTCGGCTACACGGCGCCGCAGGCTGTGGCGGAAAAAGAACGGGCGACGCTGGGGGCGATTGTGCAGAGCTTCCGCATGAATCAGCGCGTGGTCAATCAGCAGGCTGCCGCGATTGCCGGGCCGTCGATTGCGAACTCGATGCGCATCGGGCAGATGGTGAATGCGCGCGTGCAGGCGACGCACCAGGCGGAGGACATTCACAACTCAAGCGTGTACCAGCATTGGGACTCGAATGATCGGCGCAGCACGGAATTTGCGAATTATCAGCTCGGCTACGCGGTGGTGGCGGACACGGGGAACAACGCGCATGGAACGCTGTGGGCCGATGATGCGGCGGCGCTGGTGAAGTCAAATCCAAACCAGTTTGAGTATGTGAGCGCGCCGAACTATTGGAAGGGGATCGACTACTAGAGGAGAAAACGTCTCTCAGGGGTTGTTGAGAGCTCGATCATCCGTTTCCGCGGGCTTTGGGCCGTGGGCATGCAGAGTGACGCCCATCCAATGGCGGAGTAGGCGCTGCATCGGCTTCTCGACGAGATGAAGGGCGAGGAGTGCAAGGGCGATGAGTAGGATGTAGCTGACCCAGGGGTCGAAACGGATGAGGCCGGTGCGCTGAAGAATGCCTGAGTCGTGGATCATGTTCCACAAGTTGAAGTGGAGCAGGTAGAGGCAGTAACTGGCCTCGCCGATGAAGACGAGCGGCCGCCAAGAGAAGGATTTGGCCAACAGGTTGTCTCCGGAAAGACCAAGGATGATGCAGCCGAAGAACGGCATGAGCAGGCCGTCGTGGATGACGGCGTAGGGGACGATGGGGCCGAGGACAAGGATCCCGAAGGTTGCGGCGAAACCGCCTATGCCGAGCACGAGACGCAGCCAACCGCCGCGGGGTACGAATTCGTCGACCGTCGCCAGCATGACACCGAAGATGAAACTGGCCAGATGCGGCAGCGGCGTGTATTTGAGCACCTGAAGCCAGGGCGCAGAGCTCCAGCGATCGGTAACGGCGAGATGATCGGGGTTGAGGATGAAGTAGACGGTGCCGGGGATCATGCCCAGGCACCAGACGCCGGCCATTTTGGCAAGGTAAGGAAGCAGCCGGGCGGGGCGCTTAAGGCTGGCGAACCATGGAAAGCCGAGATAGTAGGCGCTTTCAGCGGACATGGTCCAGGCAGGCGTGTTGAGGAAGGTGGCGATCTCCGGAATCCAGCCTTGGAGCAGGAGCGGCGAAAGCACCATGCCGGTCCAGAACATGGTGTGCGTATGCGACTGGTACTCGGCGGGGATCATGCGCCAGGAAAGAATCAGGCTCAGAAGGTAGATGGGATAAAGGCGCGTGAAGCGCGCTTCCCAGAAGCGCCTGCGGTTAAGGGCCCCCTCGCGAGCTTTTGAGGCGTAGTTGTAGGCAAGGACGAAGCCGGAGAGCAGGATGAAGAAGCTGACCGAGGCGTAGCCGGCGTTGACAACCGGGGAAAGCCAGCCGAACCAGTCGGGGTTGGAAAAGTGAAAGAGAACGATGTTGATGGCCGCGAAAGTGCGGAGCCCCGTAAGCGCATTCAGCCGGGATGGCTTGGCGATCTCCAAAACAGCTTCTAGCCTCTAGCCCTTAGCTGTTAGCATCTAGCCCTCAGCTTTCAGCCATCAGGTCGGCTCCCTGCAACGCAAAGGCCGCGAATTCTACACTGTTTCCTTAGACGTCAAATTGCAGAAGGACAAGCTGAAAGCTGACGGCTGAGAGCTGTCTTTACGCCGTGACCAGCGAGCCTACCTTCTCGCCGAGCACGACGCGCTTGATGTTTCCGGGCTGATTCATGTTGAAGATGATCATGGGCAGGTTGTTGTCCTTGCAGAGGCTGACGGCGGTGAGGTCCATGACCTTGAGTCCCTTCTGCAAAATCTCCATGTAGGTGATCTCGTCGTATTTGACTGCGTCTTTCACAAGGACTGGGTCGGCGTTGTAGACACCCTCAACCTTGGTGCCTTTGAGCAGGACGTCGGCCTTGATCTCCATGGCGCGAAGGCTGGCAGCTGTGTCGGTGGAAAAGAAAGGATTGCCGATGCCAGCAGCAAAGATGACCACGCGGCCTTTCTCGAGGTGGCGGACGGCGCGTCGGCGGATGTAGGGCTCGGCGACCTGGTTCATAAAGACGGCGGTCATGACACGGCACTGGATGTCTCGCTGTTCGAGGGCATCCTGGAGGGCAATGGCGTTGATGATGGTGGAGAGCATGCCCATGTTGTCGGCGGCGACGCGGTCCATCTGCTTGGCCTGCTCGGCGACGCCGCGGAAGAAATTGCCTCCGCCGACAACGACGCCGACCTCGACGCCAAGGGCGTGAACATCGGCCAGTTCCTCGGTGATTTCCGCCACTTTGGCGGCATCCAAACCAAAGCCGCGCGGGCCGGCAAGGGCTTCTCCAGATAGCTTGAGAACGATCCGTTTGTACATACCTTTTTGAGTATCGCACACGGCAGGTTGGGCTTTTCGGGAGCGATAGATGTGCAATTTCCGATTGGCCTGGCGCTAAACCGGCCGGAACCCGCAAAGACTCAGGATGGATGACGCAGCGGAACGGCTTCGGCTGGCATCGGCGGATGGAAGTCGATGCCAGTTACATGACCAGGCAGTCGTCCGGGCCGCCATTCTGAAGGACAAGCAGGAGACTTCTCTAGGCCTGCTCTCTCACCCAAAACCTCGGCGCGACTTCATCGATGCACTCGCACATTTCAACCTGCATAGAACCATTCATTCCTGTTGTATGAGACCCACAGCCCCAAAGCCTGTGATACATTCTTGGGTAATCCCAGAATGATAAAAACTCGAAGCGAAACACCTGCTGTTTGTTTCATTCGTGCTTCTGCGAGGGACTCATATGGCTTGCCTCCGTTCCGGAACCCGCAAGATTCCTTTGTTGAGCCCAGTAGCACTACTTTGGCTCGGTTTGGTTTTGTCGGCATGCGGGGGCGGCAGTGGCGGCAAGAATATGGTGGTCCCGCAGACGGGACCGGACGCTATCTTGAACGGGGCCGCTCTTGCTACTGCTACAAGCCACTGGGTTTCGACGAATTGCAGCGTTCAGGCCGAACTTACCAGCAATTCGGGGTTTTACTCTGTTGTTGTTGACTCCGCAGGCACGACATCCTCCGGCCCCGAAACATGGGCCGTCGGTCCCAACGCGAACAGCGTAACCGTGGGCCCCGGCCTCGGTGGCCTTGTTGGGTTCTTCTGGATATCAGCGCTCGATAACATAACCGGGTCGACAACCTCCCAGGCGTTTACGGCGACCGTCGTCGTACAGACGGGGTCCACCTCGCAAACTTTAGGGAACTGCTCCTTTGTCCTGAAGCAGGGCGGCTTGTCATAGCCTGCTGCACAGGTCGCCAATGCACTCAATGAGATTAGCTCGTGTGGTTCATTGGCCACTCGGAAACTACAACACTACCTCGGGGCCGAGGAGGGGCGGGTTGGTTCATCGTCCCGCGACGGCCTGTCAGGTACAATCGCTGCCATCTTCGCCCATGCAACTTTGGAATTGACGCCGGTTGTTGACATTCAGGATTGAACTCAAGGGCTGATCGGGGGGAACATTGGGCAAAACGGGGATTTTTATTCCGCCGTCGACGGTGGAGCGCTTTGGACCGGGAGAGACGGTGGTGAAGCCGCATGCGGGGGACTTTCTGCTGACGCACTCGGCGGGATTCAGCAGCAACCTGATCCGGTTGGGACAAGCGATGCGCTACCACGGGCCGAACGCCGGCTTTGCGCACTGGTGCCATGCGGCCATGTTCGTGGACACAGACGGGGAGATCGTGGAAGCGATTCTGTCGGGAGTGCAGCAGCGCAATGTTTCGGTCTACGCAAAAACGGAATATCACGTGGTGCGGCTGACTAAGGCGACAGAAAAGGAGCGGGCGCACGCGGTAGCCTTTGCCGAGCATTGCCTGGACGACCGCTACGGCTACCTGACGGACGTGAGCCTGATATTTTCATTGGCGACGGGAAGGAAGTTCTTCTTTGGCGAAGACGGGCAGATGATCTGCTCGGGGATGGTGGCGCGGGCACTGGAACGGACGGGTGCGATCTTCCAGTACGACTCATGGCACATGTTGCCGGCAGACCTGGCTGAGGCGTTCAATGTGCAGCCTACGCCGGGAATGTCGAAAGGGACGATACCCAATGCGTCGAAGGGAGTATCGCGGCGGTCGAGGTGAGAGTGCGGCGGGAGACTCGGATGAAGGGAAAGGTTGCCGACACACAAGTCGACCTCCCTTGCCTGCCGTGACCAGCCCTGAATCGATGAAATAGCCGTTCCCGATGCTGTAATTCTCAGGTAGAATTGCCCTGTCTTTGGGTCCCCGTCACCAAAACCGAATAGACCTGTTTCCCCAAGGAAATGCCATGAAGCGGACACGTGTGAGCCTCGCCTTCGCATTCTTCAGCCGGTGCAGCTCGATCGTGCGCCGGATCGGATTCCCTGGACTTGCCGTTGCCGTGGCTCTGTCGTCCCTGCAATTGGCAAGCAGCGCAGCATTTGCGCAACAGCAGCGAGGCTTTCCCCAGACCGCCAAATCCGCACAGGCCGCAGTGCGCAACGGGAAATACTACGCACTCGTCATCGGGATCAATCAATACCATTCGGCTTTGCCCCAGTTAAAAACCGCGGTGAACGATGCCAACGCGGTAGCTCAATTGCTTCAGGAGCAATATGGGTTTCAGGTGACTAAACTGCTGGACAAGGAGGCAACCCGCGCCAAAATTCTGGACACAATTAGCGCATACAAAAACACTCTCAACGAAGAAGATAACCTGCTGATCTACTACGGCGGTCACGGCTCCCACGACAAGGATGCCGACAAGACCTATTGGTTGCCGGTGGATGCTGAATCGTCGACCAGTTCGAATGCGATCATGGAAGACGACCTGACTTCAAAGATCAAGGCGTTGCCGGCGCGCCACGTGCTGATTATCGCGGACAGTTGCTACTCGGGGGACCTTTCGCGGGACGCCGCGGACGTTCCGCCAGTGACGCCCACGCAGCCCTATCTCAATCGAATGCTGAAGGCAAAGTCGCGAACCATTATGGCCAGCGGGGGCGACGCGCCGGTCTCCGACTCCGGAGCCGACGGACACTCGATTTTTGCCTATGCATTTCTCAAGGCGATGAAAGGGGAAGAGGACCCGGTTTTTTCGGCGGATGAAGTTTTTTACTCCTCGGTACGCAAACATGTTCAGAGGAACGCGGAACAGGATCCGAAGTACAGTCACCTGCACAACTCCGGCGACGACGATGGCGACTTCGTCTTTGTCCGCAAAGGCGCGCAGATTAATGCGGCGGCTTCGAGCGGACCCGCAGGCACGCTGACTCGCTCTGCGACTACGGAGACGGCATCTGCCGAACCTGCGCCTGCTGAGCCTGCTCCCGCACCGGCAGCGGACATCCCAAATTCAAATATGACGCCAGTGCCGAGCGGGGCAACGAGTGCCGGGACAGGGAGCGGTGGGTCTGGGAGCGCCAGAGAAGCATTCGACCGCGGGCTCGCGGACCTGAAGAGCGGACAGTTTGCAGAGGCATTCCAGTTGCTCACCCTGGCCTGCAATGGCGGCGTATCGAGGGGTTGCGGCAACCTGGGGGTCATGTATCAGAAAGGCAATGGTGTAAACCAGGACCTGGGGCAGGCGGCGGTGTTGTTTCGCAAGGGATGCAGTGGCGACGCGTGGGGGGCCTGTTTTCTGCTGGGCGTGATGTATGAGTCCGGCAACGGCGTACCGAGGGATCAGTCGCAGGCGATTCCGCTCTACCTGAGATCCTGCGAGGGAGGCGACGGGCGCGGCTGCACGAACCTGGGCGTCGCGTATAACACTGGCAACGGCGTTCCTCAGAATCAGGCCCAGGCCAGCAGCCTGTTTCACAAAGCGTGCGATACCGGTGTTCCGCGGGGCTGTGCGTTGCTCGGCCTGGCCTACCACGAAGGGGCAGGGCTTCCGAAGGATGACTCTCAGGCCGCTCTGTTCGCGCGCAAAGCGTGCGACGGAGCCGACCCGATGGGCTGCAACATGCTGGGGGTCGGGTACGAATTCGGCTATGGCGTGCCCAGAGACAAGCGACAGGCGGTTGCGCTGTATCGCCAGGCATGCACTGCCGGATTCGATGCGGCGTGCAAGAATCTGAACCGGGTGCAACGTTGAACTGGAACCGCGAGCACCCGAGACTGGTCATGCCACCCAATACTTGAGATGGAATTTCAGTGCCAACGCAAGACGACCCGCGGTTTGAGGCCGCGGGCCGAAGTGTTGATTCACGAAGGGACTGCTATTCAGTAGCAGCTTCGACGGGCTTGGTGGTGGCGACGGTCCAGTCGGGTGCGCCGACCTTGAAGCGCGCAAAGCGGCGGACGGTGATGTTCTCGCCGAGTTTGCCAACCTTCTGCGCGATCAGCTCCTTGATGCTGACGGACTGGTCCTTGATGAAGGGCTGCTCGAGCAGGCAGACCTCTTCGTAGAACTTGGCCATCTTGCCATCGACGATCTTCTCGATGACCGGAGCGGGCTTGCCGGTGGCGGCAGCCTGGGCACGATAGACGTCCTTCTCGCGCTCCAGGTCTTCGATGGTCACGTCCTCGGGACGCACGTAGCGCGGGTCGGTGGCAGCGATGTGCATGGCGATGTCCTTGAGGAGCGACTGAAAGTCCTCAGTGCGGGCAACGAAGTCGGACTCGCAGTTGACTTCAAGAAGCACACCGATCTTGCCGCCGGCGTGGATGTAGGTTCCCACCGCGCCTTCGTTGGTGGTGCGGGCAGCCTTCTTCTGGGCCGAGGCCATGCCGCGCTTGCGCAGCACGACGAATGCGCCTTCCATGTCGCCCTTGGTCTCCTGAAGGGCCTTGAGACAGTCGCCCATTGGCGCTCCGGATTTTTCGCGGAGTTCTTTTACCTGCTTGGCATCAATCTTCTCGCTCACAGTGCTCATCTCTCTCCCCAGTTCGTAGTTCTGAGTTCTCAGTTCACAGTTGCCGGCTATCGCGGCGGAATTGGCGGGCGCCAAACCGGGCCCATTCCGACATAAGAAAAGCGTGGCACCCATTTTTTAGCGGCCACGCTTTCTCATTATCCGCACCTTGTGCGATGACGAGATTAATGACCGCCTTCGGCGACTTCGGCTTCTTCGAGGGCTTCGACCACGGCCGGAGCCTTGCGGATGCCGCCACCGAGCGCAGCTTCCAGGTCGACTTCCTCCACGGGGGCAGCGTCAGCCGCTTCGGCTTCCAGCGCGACCGGCTCAGGCAGCTCTTCAGCGAAGGCCTTGTCTCCGACCAGGTTGGCGCCTTCAGCGGCCGAGTCGGCGATCTTCGAGGTGAAGAGGCGGATGGCGCGAAGAGCATCGTCGTTGCCGGGAATGACGTAGTCCACAACGGTGGGGTCGCAGTTGGTGTCGACCACGGCGACGACCGGAATGCCAAGCTTGCGGGCTTCCTTGACGGCGATGGCCTCGTTGTTGGAGTCGACGATAAAGAGCGCGTCGGGCAGGCGCTTCATGGACTTGATGCCGGCCAGGTTGGCCTGCAGGTGCTTGCGTTCGCGCTCGAGCTTGATGACTTCCTTTTTGGTCAGCAACTCGTAACGGCCATCGGTGGCCATCTCGTCGAGTTCCTGAAGGCGCTTTACACTCTTCTGCACTGTCACCCAGTTGGTGAGGAGGCCGCCCAGCCAACGATTGTTGATATAGGGCATTCCTGCCCGGGTGGCTTCTTCGGCCACGGCTTCCTGGGCCTGGCGCTTGGTGCCGACAAAGAGAATCGTCTTGCCGTCTGCGCACAGCTCGGTGACGAACTTGGACGCATCCTTGAACAGCTTGAGCGTCTTCTGCAGGTCGATGATGTAAATCCCGTTGCGCTCGCCAAAGATGTATTCCTTCATCTTCGGG
>CAYWSR010000053.1:0-24430 GCA_964460385.1 uncultured Occallatibacter sp.
GCATCGTCGGCCGCATCCTGGGCATGGGCGACATGATGTCGCTCATCGAGAAGGCTGAGTCCACGCTCGACCGCAAGAAATCAGAAGACCTCGCCAAGAAGGCTCTGCTCGGCGACGGCTTCACGCTCGACGACTTCCGCGAGCAACTGCTGCAGATCAAGAAGATGGGCAGCATGGAGTCGATATTGAAGATGCTTCCCTCGGTCGGTCCCTTCGCCGGCATGCAGCAGGCAGCAAGCCAGGTGGACGAAAAGCAGTTCACGCGCCTCGAGGCCATCATCAACTCCATGACGCCCAAGGAGCGGCGAAACCACGAAATCATCTCCGGCACGCGACGCAAGCGCATTGCCAAAGGCTCGGGAACGACGGTTCAAGATGTAAACCAGCTCCTGCGCCAATACGCGCAGATGGCCAAGATGTTCAAGCAGATGGGCAAAGGCGGCCTCGGCGCAAAGATGATGCGCGGCGGCCTCGGCGCCATGGGCATGGGCGGCAAACAGCGGTTTGGGCGGTAGGAGAGAATGAGCGGCAGTTTCTCAACCGGCAAGAGAGCAACGATGACCCTTCTTCAGGACCAACTCGACGAGATCACCGCCAACACCCGCCACCTGGTCCCGGCGGAGCGCCTCGCCGTCGGTGAACAGGCCGTCGCCGAGCTCTTTGCCTCCGGCATCGAAGAAAAGATCCTACCCGTCGGCGCAATCGCTCCCGAGTTCGCCCTCAAAGACGCCACCGGCAAGCCGGTTCGCTCGGCCGACCTGCTCGCGCTCGGCCCACTGGTCATCAAGTTCTTTCGCGGGCGTTGGTGCTCCTATTGTGTGACGGAGCTCGAAGCGTGGCGCGATCTCTATGGCACACTCCGCGAGCACGAATGCCTCATGGTCGCCATCGGCCCGCAAACCCAGCGGCAAAGCGATTTCATGGCCGGCCAGCACGGGCTTCCCTTCCCCGTGCTCCACGACCCCGGCAACCTGGTCGCCGAGCAGTTTGGCCTCGTCTACACCATTCCCGAATATCACCAGGAATACTACCGCTCGATCCTCGTCAACCTGCCCTTCATCAACGGAGAAAAGAGCTGGCGCCTGCCCATCCCCGCCACCTGCGTCATCGCCAAGGACAGAAAGATCCTCTTCGCAGAGGCCCATGCCGACTTCCGCGTTCGCCCCGAACCCGAAGAAGCGCTTGCGGCGGCGCTGGCACAGCATCGCCGCTAACCGAGCTCGTCAGCCAGCGATCTGCGTGTCAATCCTTGCCTTCACATCTGCCACGCTCGCTCCCCGCAGCAGAAACACCTTGCTTCTGGAAGATTCCCCGCTCACAAGCTCGACACTCTTCCGAGGCAAGTCGAAAATCTGTGCAAGGAATTCAATCAGCGCCGCGTTGGCCCGGCCTTCGATCGGCGGCGCATGGACTTGAATCTTGAGCTGCGCCGAGTCGCCTTCGCCGTAAACACCCACAATCGCCGTTTTCTTTGCGCCCGGTTGCGCGCGGACAGCCAGGGTCACGCCGGCCGGCACAGCCCTGAGCCAAGGCACCTCGCCGCTCACTCCCCCCGCTCCTCTGGATAAGCCTTTAGCTGCACAGCCATCGGCGGCCTCTTGCCAAAGAGCGCCGTCCCGATGCGTACGCGCGTCGCGCCTTCAGCAATCGCCAACTCAAAATCTCCACTCATTCCCATCGACAGCACGCGCAGATCGAGCTTGGGATGCGCCGACGTCCACCGGTCCTTCCACGAGCGCAAACTTCGGAAACACGCCCGCGTCACGTCCTCGGCAACGCCCCACGGCGCGATGGTCATCAGCCCACATGCATCAAGAGAGTGAAGGCCCGGGAGGGCATCGAGCAACGCCGCCGCCTCCGCCGACTCCGGCTCGAGCCCTGCCTTCGTTTCCTCTGCGCTCAGCTTCACTTCGATCAGCACGGGCAGCCGCTTGCCCAGCTTTGCTGCAGCTTCGTTCAGCCGCTCGGCAAGGCGCAATGAATCTACGGAGTCTATCGCGTCAAACATCTCCGCCGCCCGCGCGGCCTTGTTCGACTGCAAATGCCCTATCAGATGAACCAGAATTGGCTCATCCGCTGCGGCGTTGCTTCCCTCCGCGCGCCACCCTGCCAGTTCGGGCGCTTTCGTCTGGAACTCCTGCACCCGGCTCTCGCCAAAGAGCCGCAGCCCCAGCGCGGCAGCGCCGACAATCGCCTCCGCGGGAAACGTCTTCGAGACAGCCATCAGCTCAACGTCGCCGCGCGCGCGCCCCGCCCGCCGGCACGAAGCCGCAATTGCGTCCTCTATGCGTCCCAGGTTTTCAGCCAGCGCTTTGATCCCGTCGTTACTCATGTTCAAATCCCAAAGACAACCTGAATTCCTCGACTCGTGTCTAATTGGAGAATGGGTACAGTAATCCTGCTCATTCTCTCCAACATCTTCATGACCTTTGCCTGGTACGGGCACCTCAAGTACCGGAATGAAGCCCTGTGGAAGGTCATCCTCATCAGCTGGGGCATTGCCTTTTTTGAGTATCTGCTCCAGGTCCCGGCCAACCGCATCGGCGCAGCGCGATTCTCTCCCGTGCAGCTCAAGGTGATGCAGGAGATCATCACCATCTCAGTCTTCGCCGTGTTCACCACACTCTACTTCGGCAGCCATCTGCGCTGGAACCACGCTGCAGCCGCGGTGTGCCTGGTGGGCGCGGCCTTCTTCGTGTTTCACAACTGGTAGGCGTTGCGAGTGCGTCTGTCTCACCAGTTGCGCCCGTCCGAAGACATCTGCCGCACGCAATGCCTCAGTGCCCGAATTCTTCCAAGTACTTCTCCGCCTCGAGCGCGGCCATGCAACCCGAGCCCGCCGCTGTGATCGCCTGCCGGTAGCGCCGGTCCTGCACGTCGCCGCACGCAAACACGCCCGGTATCACCTTCCCGTTCAGCGTCGTCAACACGTTGCCTGTGGTCTTGATGTAGCCGTCGTGGTCAAGATCCATCTGACCCTCGAACATCTTCGCGTTCGGCTCGTGACCGATGCCGAGGAAGAGGCCGCTGATGGCAAGCTCGTCCACATCGCCGGTCTTCGCATCCTTCAGGCGCAGGCCGCGCACTTCTTTCTCTTCCACGCCCAGCACCTCTTCCACCAAGGTGTTGGTGCGCAGTTCGATGTTCGGATGCGCTATTGTCCGATCGAGCATGATCTTCGAGGCGCGGAACTGATCGCGCCGATGCAGCAGCGTCACCTTGGTGGCGAACCGCGTCAGAAAAAGTGCCTCCTCCATGGCCGAGTCACCGCCGCCCACAACGGCAATGTCTTTGCCGCGAAAGAAAAAGCCGTCGCAAGTGGCGCAGCTCGACACACCGTGGCCGATCAGCGCCTGCTCGCTGGGCAATCCCAGCCAACGTGCGCTCGCGCCCGACGCCACGATCAACGTCCTCGTGTGAATTTCGCCGCCCGACGTGTGCAGCTTGATGGGCCTCGCGCCCAGTTCCACACGGGTCAGATGGCCGTGCTCGAACGTCGCGCCGAACTTCTCCGCCTGCTTCTTCATGTTGGCGATCAACTCCGGCCCCTGAATGCCCTCGGGCCAGCCGGGAAAGTTCTCCACCATCGTGGTAATCGCAAGCTGCCCGCCAGGCTCGTGGCCCTCCAGCACCAGTGGCTTCAGCCCTGCGCGTGCCGTGTAGATGGCTGCCGTCAGCCCGGCGCATCCCGAGCCCAGAATTACCGTGTCGCGAATCTCGCTCATGAAACCTCTTTCCGCCCGTATCCATTCTAAACAGTTGTCGGTTGCCGGTTCTCGGTTGTCAGTTCTCGGTTCTCAGTTGACAGCGGGCAGTGGCCGGCCTCAAGGCTGTTTGTCGAAAATAGTGCATTGTGCGCCGTTACCTTTGCCCCTCGATCCTGGCCCCCCGTCCCCTCTATATGATGAGACTCATGGCCAATCTGACTCTCATCTACGGTCTTCGCCTGCTGCCCGAGGGGGAAGTGACAGAAATCAAGGACGCTACGCTCAAGCTGGCAAACGGTCACGAGGCGCACGTCACCATGCACGTCATCGAGGGCTCGCGCGAGGAAATCGAGAAGCAGCTCAAGCAGAGCCTCGACGCGTTTTTCAGCTTTTACCCGGAGATATAAGGCAGAGGGCGTGCCTGCTCGAGCGCCCCGCAACCAGCGCTGACTCGAGCGCCGCCCAGCCTGCTGTGGGCTAATGCCGACCGACCAGCGCCGGCCCCGCATGTGCATCTGAGTGCGCTTCTGGGGGATGCGTCGCTGGAGGATGTCCGGCGGCAGGATGCGGCGCAGTGGAATGAGCCTCTTGAGAATGCGCCCGCCGCACGCCCAGATTTTTCACCGCGTAGTCAATAAACCGCGGCTCGAAATGCACTGGCTCGCCGAGGAACCGGCAGGTCGCCACCACCTGGTCCACTATGAACCGCGGCTGATACGCAGCCAGATCCATCCCGATTTCATCCCGAATCTTGTAGACGATGGTGTCGAAGACAAACTCGGGAATCTCCATTCCCTGGCGTTCGGACTCCATTTCGAAGATTCGCTTGTACAGCTCGAGCCTGGGCGGCCCGACCTCGATCTTGTACGGAAGTCGCCGGAGAAATGCAGGATCCATCAGGTCCTCCGGCTCCAGGTTGGTGGAGAAGATGATCAGCTCCTCAAATGGAATCAAGAAGCTCTTGCCGGTGTGCAGCTTCAGATAGTCCACGCGATTCTCGAGCGGCACAATCCAGCGATTGAGCAGGTCTTTCGGGCTCACCAGCTGGCGGCCGAAGTCGTCGATCATGAAGCAGCCGCCCAACGCCTTCATGTGCAGCGGCGCTTCGTAGTAGTTGCCGGTTGTGTCGTAGCGCAGATCGAGCATGTCGAGAGTCAACTCGCCGCCCGTGATCACGAATGGCCTCTTGCAGGGAACCCAGCGCTCGTCCACTTCTTCCTCCCGAACGAAGGTGTTCTCGCTCTCTTCGTCCCCAGCTCCGGGCTCCACGGGAAAATGAATGCTTGGGTCATGCACGCGAATGATCTGGCCGTCGACCGTCACCGCATAGGGCACGTAGATCACGTCTTTGTAGACACTGGCGAACCGCCGCGCTACTGAGCTCTTGCCGTTTCCCGGCGCGCCATAGAGCAGGATCGCGCGCCCCGAATTCAACGCCGGCCCGCACTGCTCAAGCAACTCAGACGAGACAACCAGGTCGCCGATTGCTGTCGTGATGCCCTCCACCGTGACCAGCTCGTTGGTGGGCCGCTGCAAACACACCTGGTGCGTGAAATCGTCCAGGGTCACCGGAGCAGGGCCTGCATAACGAAGCTGCTCCAGCGCATCCAGCGTGAACCGCCGCCCCTCCTCGGTAAATGCGTAACCAAGATCGATGGGGCTGTCGGAGCTCCCCGAACCCAGGCTGCGCAGAAGCTTGTTGTCGACCGCCAGACGCACCAGCTCCAGAACAAGGTGATAAGGCAGCTTGATTGCGTTCTTGAACTGACGAACTGTCTCCAGCCTCTCGGTGTAGATCAGCTTCATCAGCAGCGAAATCAGATCGGAGGTTTCCAGGCCGGTGGATGCAATGTCCGGGGGCCCGGCCGGAATTTTGTAGACAAACGCATTCAGGTCTTCCTGCGAAATCGCCCCAATCGCAACCAGGTTATCCCCGACCCGCCCGCCCTGCTCGCGCTGCCGTGCCAGTGCCTTCTGAACATCCTCTTCGGTGACCAGATTGGCACGAACCAAAAGATCGCCTAGACGCACTCGGTTTCCGATGGCGCCCTCCCTGGCAATGCTCATCGCTTCTCGTACCTTCCTTATCGGACACTCGTGCGCCTTCACCATTTCATCCCGGGTTTTCTTCCCAGAGGTAACAAAAATGGCCGGCAATTGATCGTAGCGAGATTCCTTAGTCCGAGAAAATGACCTGAATGGGTCATATGCGCCGGTTTGTGCCGGAGATCGTCGGCTGTCTCAAAGCGCTCCACTCCCCTATCATCCTGGTCTGCCTTCGCGGATTTCCAGCCGTTGCGCTGCACCATCTTCAGCCACTTCATCCGAGTCTTCCTTAGCGATTTCATTCCCGGCGTCTATCTCAGCTCGCGTTTCGACTCGGCTTCCGGTTTGTTTTCCTGAAGTTGGCAAACGCGCTCTCAGCCAATAAACATGCGGTTGTGATGGCCGGCACAACTATGAGTCCTCGCGAATTATTCCCGTGCTTTTAGACTCACTTTGATCCATCCGATAAGGCTCGTGTCCCCGCCTTCCGGCCTTTGTGCAGCGCGTCTTCGCGATCGCTGCCAACGGCCAGGCAATCAGCCCAGGGAGCACCAGCCATGTGCTTTTTTAACGCAGGATTTCTGCGTCGGACCACCCTTGCGTCAATTTCCGCCGCACTGTTGGCCGGCCTATCTCCTCAACCTGCCTGCGCAGGTGGTCCCAAGTACATCGCCGGACCCACATACTTCAACCCCTCTGTGCTCGGCCAGCCTGTGCATTGGGCCGGCGGCCAGGTGAACTACTACGTCGATCAGGGGCCGCTGAGCTCCACAATCTCAAACCAGCAAGCAACGGCCATGGTTGATGCGGCGGCCTCGATCTGGAGCGCCGTCCCCACCGCCGGCGTTACGCTTACCGACGAGGGCACACTGAATGAAGACGTCAGCGGCCTCAACATCGCCGCCACCAACGGCGTCATCACCGCACCGGCCGACGTCGCGCCATCGGCCACCAACTATCCCCTTGCCGTGCTCTACGACGCCGACGGCTCCGTCATCGACGCGATCTTCGGCTCCGGAACGAGCAAGCCTGACACCTGCCAGAACAACGGCGTCTTTGTCTGGCTCGACACCATCAACCCCGACGCCACCATCGCCCACGCCGTCATCGTGCTAAACGGCCTGTGCGCCACCACGCCGGACCTCATGACGATGATGAGCTACGAACTCGAGCGCGCATTTGGCCGCGTGCTTGGGCTCGACTACTCCCAGGTGAACTCCACCGCACTTACCGATTCGCTCCCCGGCGGAACCCAGGGTTGGCCGGTGATGCAACCGCTGAGCGGAACCTGCTCGGCTTCCGGGGGCGACTGCATTCCCAACCCCGGCGCGCTTCGCTACGACGACATCGCCGCGCTGAACCGGATCTATCCCATTACCTCGGCGAACCTCGGCAGTTTCCCCGGCAAGCAGATCACCGCCGCCAATACCGTTTCGATCCAGGGAGTCATCACCTTCCGCGGCGGCTATGGCATGCAGGGCGTGAATGTGGTTGCGCGCCCACTTGATGGAAACGGAAACCCACTCTACCAATACACGGTGACCGCAGTCTCCGGAGCCACGTTCAGCGGCAATCACGGCAACCCCGTCAACGGGTATACAGACTCCAACGGGACTCCGCTCACCACCTGGGGCTCCACGGACCCATCGGTCCAGGGATTCTTCGATCTCAGTGGTATGCCGCTGCCGCCCGGCGTCTCCTCCGCCAGCTATCAGGTCACATTCGAGGCCATCAACCCGCTCTACATTCTCACTCCCTCGGTCGGCCCCTACGCCGATGGTCAGGTATCTCCCTCCGGAACGCTCCCCACGCTTTCGGTCCCCGCGCTCGCACCCGGCGGCTCAACAACCCTCACCGTCAACCTTGCCGACTCGGCATCGGGCGGCTATCAGGACGCTATCGGAACTGTGAACGCGCCGCGTGTCATGCCCGGCTCCGGCATGTGGATGGGGCGCATCTCCCAGGTGGGCCAGACCGACTGGTTCAGCGTCCCGGTGCGCGGCAACCGCGTCTTCACCATCGTCACGCAGGCTTTGGACGAAACCGGCTCACCAACCAACTCCAAGGCCATGGCCGCCATCGGCGTGTGGGATGGCTTCGACGCGACCACCGCGAACGCTGTAGGAGCCGCACCTGGGCTCAACGGCCTTGCGCCCGGCGAGACCTGGCTGCGCGTGGCGGCCTCTGGCGACGACATCGTCCGCATTGGCATTGCCGATGAGCGCGGAGACGGCCGGCCCGACTATGCTTACGCCGGCTTCCTGTTGTACGCGGACACCGTCACGCCCCCGCGCATTCCCGCCGGCGGTGGTCCCATCGTCATTCGCGGCATGGGCTTCCACACCACCGACACGGTTCTTGTTGGCGGCCAGTCCGCCGTCGTCACCAGCATCTCTCCCAACGAGATCACCGCCATTGCACCACCTGCAGCCGCAGGCGTCACTGGCTCGGTCGACGTGGAGGTCGACGATCAGCCCAGCTTCTATGCGGCCTCCATCGCCGTCGGCGGCGTAAGCTACGACTCCGGTACGGGCGACTCACTCACCCTGCTCTCCGCACCAGCAAACACCGTGCCTATCGGCGTGCCGATTCCCTTCTCAGTGGAGGCGCTCGGTTCCGACCTTACCCCCGCAGGCGGCGTGACGGTGGTCTACACCGTAATCTCGGGAACCGCCACGCTCTCGTGCGGCCTGCCCACCTGCTCGGTGACCGCGACTGGCGACGGCCGCGCCTCGCTCAACGCCACCGCCGTCGACGCCAATCCTTCCATCCTCACCGCGGCACTCACCAACGGCGCCAGCCTCCAGGCCCAATTCTCGGGCGGAACGCCAGCCGTGATCGCTGCGCTCACGCCTTCGCTCTCCATCGCGGCCGGCGTAACCCTCTCGTGGACGGTCCAGGCTCTTGTCCTGAACAACGGCCAACCCGCCGCCGGCCAATCGGTCTTCTGGCAATCGGGAACCTCCGGCCTGACCGCACAGGACACATCCGGCGCCATCACCAACCCCAGCGGCCTCGCCACGCGCCAGCTTACTGTCGGCCCGCTCGCCGAAGGGCAGGTGGCCACCATCGACGCCTGCCTCAACGGCACCAGCCAATGCGTCACCTACACCGCGCTCGGCGCTCGCTCCGAATACGCATCACTCAATGCCGTCTCCGGCGTCAGCCAGAGCGTCTCCGTCCAGGCAACACCGGCCCAGATCACCCTCCGCGTGCTCGACATGGATGGCAACCCCATGGCGGGCGGCTCCGTCGCGCTCTACCAAGCGCTTTACGCGTGGGCGCCACCTTGCGGCGCACACCAGGTCTGCCCACCATCGAATCTCCTCGCTACCCAGGTCTCCACCACCACTTCCGCCATCGACGGAACGGTCACCTTCACTCCTGCTGCCCTTCCCGGCATCCCTACCACGCTCCAGGCGCTTGCCGCCACAGGCAACACCGCCAGCGTGAGTATCGTCATCGAGCAGCACCCCTGATCCACGATCTGGCTTCAGCACGCCCCCGTTATGTCCGAGTTGCCGACAAACCGGGCGGTATCATGCCCGAGCTGTCGAGCCATAGTGCTGGGTTAGAATCCTCATCAAGCAAATAAAGGACTAGCGGATCTAGCCAGTGGAATTGGCGATGAGCAAAGAGACCTTTCGGGAACACTACGAGCGATTGACAGACGACGAGCTTGCCCTGGTTCTCGCCGACAAACAATCCGCCCGGAATCAAAAGCAATTTCAGAAGCGCCCAGCCAAAAAAGAGACACCGCACCGCGCTGTGCCTTGTTTGCCAGGCGTCCCGCATTGGTTCCCAGCTTACTTACCATCCCACTCATAGCTGTCCTATGGTAATTTCGCTGTGAAGACACTTCGCTCCCAGGAAGGAGAATCTAATGACCGCTCGCGCCTGTCTCGCCGCTCTTCTGACCCTCGCCCTCGCGGGGATGCTCGCTGCCCAGGGTGTGCAACCTGGCTCCGGCGGGCGTATCGGCATGATGACAATACGCGGCAAGGCGGGCATTGCCACACAGGTGAGCCCAACGCAGATCACCCTGACGATCCCGGAACATGTTACGTTCACGGTAAGTATCCGGCCTGGTACACGGTTCACACAGGAGGGTCAGCCTGTCAACGCCGGCGCGGTCCAACCGGGCAGCGCCATCTTCGTCAACGGATTGTTTGATATTCAAGCGCGGACGGTGGATGCCGAAGTGATTGACCTGATGCCGCAGTCCAGACCGCTCAGAATGCGCACGGAGAACTACGGCAAGACGTGGACATCTGGCGTGCTGACAGCTGTTCGGATCGGGTCGATTACGATTCAGCACCTGGATGGGAGCTTCGGCACGCTTGCGGTCAACGCGAGGAGTTCGGTTCTGATCCAGAGTAACCCCGCCCTTCTTTCGGACCTCCGAGAAGGCGAACGCGTCGAGGTTGAGCTGGGACGCAACGATCCCTCGGCTGCGGAGACCATCAGAATTCAGGGGATGGCCAGCAACAATTAGTCATTGACCTGGTGCGAGCTCATCGTCCGGCGCAAGACAAGACGATCCCGTGGAGATGATCGAATCCTGGCCGCAGTCCGAACCTGCCTGTGATCGACCACAATTCGACCGGCATGAAGTCGAATCGTAGATGGTTCGTCCGCAAACTTTCGTACTATAGGCGGGAGGAAAGACTTGGACTTACAACGAAAACATCTAATTGTATTGACTTGGTTGGCCGGACTCCTGAGTTTTGCCGTTTCATACCTCGGCCTCATGGCCTTCGCTTTCACATCATGGGGAAATACACCTGCTGAAATTATCCCCACTGTTCTCGTGGGTGCAACCCTGCTTCTTTCCTTTCCGGCGTTTCTGCTATTCCTGCGGTGGCGCGGTTTGGCGGTCTTGTTGCAATGGTCAGCAGTAATCATCTGCATCGCGTCTTTAGACGCACAAGAATGGGGACGACATTCCGGCATAATCGCAAAGTTATGCGCTGCGTTCTCCCTGGAGAATGCTGTGTTCTTTTACCCGGCAATTCCTGCGGTTTTTCTGACCATCCTGTACTGGCTCAGACCCCCAAGAGAAGCGACTCAGCAGAAAATGTCAGTTCGGCACTGATGCGACACTCTATCGAACTTTCAGTATCGTGGATGTATTACCGGCAACTCGGACATAACTCCAAATCTCGTCGGAATTGGAGTGACGCACAAGAGGGCCGCAATCCAATGCCACTGGCCTCGACCCGGATCACTCCGCCTTCCCACCCCCGCCATCTGCTAGCATGGGCATCTCAGCACAACGCCCATGCGCTCTCCACGCCTCCAATACATTCTTCTCGCGCTGGTCGCGGCGGTTTTGCTCAACTGCTACGTCAATTCCGCCATCTTCTCGATCCGGTCGATCTACGATCCAACTGTTCCACGCATGCCCATGTACTTCGGCTTCCACCGGAACATGGTGTCTGGGAACATGCCGGAATCGTTGTGGGCCGGAGTTCGTTGGGGCGATGAGATTATCGCCATCGATGGCCGGCCATTCACTGGCTACGACATCTATTTGCAGGAGCTGAATAAGGCAAAGAGCGGCGATCCGCTCACCGTCACCTTCATCCCGCGTCCCACGCCGCCGGCCGCTCGGAAGAACCCGGACCTCGGTAACTCCAACTTTCCCGGCCATCTCGAACTCACACAGGACGGACCGCCCCGCACCGTCACCATCCGTCTCGATCCGGTCGCGCCCCAGGTACATGCCTTCTTCCGCGTGCTCGTTCCGCTCTACTTTCTCAACATCGTCTTCCCTCTCGGCGGATTTCTGCTCGGTTTCTGGGTAGTCCTGTCAAAGCCCGCCGACAAGAATGCCTGGTTCTTTCTCGGGATCCTCACCTACTTCTCGTTCATCTTCATGCAGTCGGGCTACTGGGACCCCGTCCTTTATGTCCTCACCCAGCTATCGAACGTCTTCGTTCAAGGGGTTGGGCCGCTTTCCATCATGCTCTTTGGAATTTACTTTCCTGAGCGTTCCGGTCTCGACCGCCGCTTCCCCTGGTTCAAATGGATCATCGTTGCCGCTGTCGCCGCGTTCAACGTCTTCGATGTCATTTGGCTCTTCGGATTCGGCTTCAACTTTGACTCGGTCGCGTGGCTGTCTCCAATTCTGCTCAAGCACTTCCAGGTGCAGGTCTGGTTCCTCATGGTTCCCATCTGCATCTACTTCAACGCAATCGCCCGTAAAGCTTTCTATAAAGGCACTCCCCCCGACCAGCGCCGCCGCCTCAAGATCATTTATTGGGGGTCCTTCGTCGGATGCATCCCGATGATGGGCGTGGTCCTGTTCGCGCTCCTCTCCGGCCGGGACTTCGGCGACAGTGTTCCCGGCTGGATTCTGCTTTCCGCGCTGCTCGTCTTTACTCTTTTCCCGCTCTCCCTTGCCTACGCCGTCGTCGTGCAGCGCGCCATGGAACTTCGCGTCATTCTGCGTCAAGGCTCGCAGTATGCCCTCGCCCGCACTGGCATCTGGGTCATCCGCATCGCGATCGGCACCGGTTTTGCCTATTTTGTCTCCAAGGTCTCTGTCCACAACGCTCAACGGGTCGAGGACTTGGTCCCGGCGGCTGCATTTGGGCTGCTGCTCTTCGCATGGCGCTTCCGCGCAGCAAAAAGCCTTTCCACATTCATCGACAAACGTTTCTTTCGCGAGTCCTACTCCTCCGAATTAATCCTGGCCGAACTCGCTGCGCAGGTGCAGACCTTCACTGACACTCGCCCCTTGATGGATACCGTCGCCAAGTGCATCGGGGACGCGATGCACGTCGATCGCATTGCGATTCTGTTACGCAGCGGAGACGTCTTCCACCTGCAGTTGGCCACAGGCGTCGGCCCCGCCGGAATCGACTTTGGAAGTGAGATCGCTCTGTCCGCCGGCTCTGAAACTATCACCGCACTCTCGCGCGCCAAGGGTCCCGCGCCGAACCTGCGCCTCGACACCCCCCAGGACTGGTCCGTCGCCGCCACCGAGGCCGAACGCGCCGCCTTGAAGGAACTCGGCGCAGAGATACTGATCCCGCTGCCCGGCCGCACACGCCTCTCCGGCGTTCTTGCTCTTGGGCCCAAGCGCAGTGAGGAGCCCTACTCCAAAGCTGACCGCAGCCTTTTGCAATCTGTCGCGCTCCATACCGGACTGGCAATCGAAAACAGCGAACTCCTCCACTCCCTCGCCGCCGAAGCGGCCCATCGCGAGGGCATCAACCGCGAAATGGAGATCGCTCGCGAGGTGCAGGAACGCATGTTCCCGCAGACGCTCCCCGTCGTCCCCGGCCTCGACTACGCCGGCCACTGCCGCCCCGCGCTCGGCGTCGGCGGCGACTACTACGACTTCTTCGAGCTTCCTCCCGGCCCCGACGGCTCCCGCCCGCTCGGCATCGCCATTGGCGACGTCAGCGGCAAAGGCATCTCCGCAGCACTGCTCATGGCCAGCCTTCGCGCCTCGCTCCGCGGCATGACCCGCACCGCCAACCACGACCTCGCCGCGATGATGCATGAGATCAACCTGCTGGTCTTTGAAGCCTCGGCCATTAACCGCTACGCAACGTTTTTCTACGCGCAGTACGACCCGCAAACCCGCCAGCTCAGCTACGTCAACGCCGGCCACAACGCCCCGATCCTCATTCGCCCCACACCAGGCTCTGAAGGCCCGCGCTACGAGGTTCTGCGTCTTGAGCTCTCCGGTCCCGTTGTCGGCCTGCTGCCAGATGCCGAATTCGAGCAGTCGAGCCTTGACATTCAGCCCGGCGACATTCTGCTCGCCTTCACCGACGGCATCAGCGAATCGATGACCATCGACCAGGAAGAGTGGGGAGAAGAACGCATGATCGCCTTCCTCGAAGCCCATGCCGCACTCCCGGCCGATGCGCTGCTGCGCGCCCTGCTCGAAGAGGCCACACACTTCGCCGCGGGCGCGTCCCAGTACGACGACATGACCCTGCTGGTCTGCAAGTTCACCGCCGTCTCATGAATCCGCACCTCGAATTCAAGTCCAAAACTCTCGACCGCCCAATGTGACCTCCCCGAAACACAGCTCCCCATCCCAGACTCTGGGAAGCTGACCCGCTTCTTTGACACTTCGCCCCATTCCGCCGCATCCATCCAATCAGAGCAGGAGGTTCCGACCGTGCCCCAGCCCCCCGTGCCTGAGTCCACCCAAGCTCCACCCGTGCCCCGTCCTCGCGTTCTGATCATCGGCGGCGGCTTTGCAGGCCTGAACGCCGCGCGCGGCCTCGCCCACTTGCCCGTCGACGTCACGCTGATTGATCGCAGCAATCACCACACCTTTCAGCCGCTGCTCTACCAGGTCGCCCTCGCCGTTCTATCGCCTGCCGACATCGCACAGCCCATCCGCACCATCCTGCGCGATCAGCCCAACACCGCCGTGCTGATGGATGAGGTCATCGCTATTGGCATCATCGCCCGCTCGGTCACTTGGGCCTCCGGCGCGACTCTCGCTTATGACTACCTCATCCTCGCCACCGGCGCCACGCATTCCTACTTCGGCCGCGATGATTGGGAACCGCTCGCTCCTGGCCTCAAGACCATCGAAGACGCCACCGAGATTCGCCGCCGCGTCCTGCTCGCCTTTGAGCTCGCCGAGCGGCAGATGGTGGAACAGGGCACGCATCCACCCCTCAACTTCGTCGTCATCGGCGGTGGACCCACGGGCGTCGAACTCGCCGGCGCCATCGCCGACATCACCCGCCTTTACATGCACCGGGACTTCCGCCACATCGATCCAACCAAGTCGCGCATCTTCCTGCTCGAGGGCTCCCCGCGCGTCCTGGCCGCCTATCCTGAGGACCTCTCAGCCAAAGCCGAGGCTTCGCTCACTCATCTCGGCGTCGAGGTCCACACTGCGACACAGGTCACCAGCCTCGGCCCCGGCTGGGTTGAGGCAACGCACGGTGGTTCCACTACGCGTATCGAGGCCGTTGTCACGCTGTGGGCCGCAGGCGTGCAGGCCTCGCCGCTGGGAAAGCTGCTTGCTTCGGCGCTGAACACAGTTCAACTCGACAAGCGCGGCGCGGTCTTCGTCGACGACTATCTCAATCCCCCGGGCCTGCCCAACGTCTTCATCACTGGGGACCTCGCCCACTTCGAGCAGGACGGCCACCAGGTCCCCGGCGTGGCCCAGCCGGCCATGCAGATGGGCACCCACGCCGCGCGCATCATCGCCGCCGATCTCAAGGGCAAGCCTCGGCCCAAATTCCGTTACTTCGACAAGGGCGACATGGCCACCATCGGCCGCATGTCCGCCGTCGCCAAGGTCGAGTGGCCCTTCAAGGCGCACCTTGGCGGCTTTCCCGCATGGATCACCTGGATCACCGTCCACATCTTCTTCCTCATCGGCTTCCGCAATCGTCTTGCGGTGCTGGCTTCCTGGGTCTGGACCTACTTCATGTTTTCCCGCGGCGCACGCCTCATCACCGGCGACCAACACCTGCCCGGCTGGCCGGAGAAATCGCGGCCCAGTTCGCCTCCGCCAAGCTAGTGTCCTGAGTCTGAAGTTCGCTAAACATTAGCGCTGTCATCCTGAGCGAACCGGGGCCCCGGTGACAGGTCTTCGTCACTGGGGTGGGGAACGGGGCCCCAAACGCCCTTCAGTTTGGGGGTGGTGAGTCGAAGGATCTGCGGTTGCACTTCGGAAATTATGCAACGAGCTTTCGACTCAGGACACTTGGGGTCCCTGCCCGTCCAACTGCTCCCTTCGTCATTTAAACTGGTAGGGTATGCTCGACCTGCAGTTTGTCCGGACCAATCTCGAATTGGTGGAAGCAAAGCTCCGCGCGCGCGGCGCCGACCCGGCCGCCCTCCTCGGCGACTTTCACGCCCTTGATCGTGCTCGCCGGGAAGCCATCACCGCCGCCGAACAGGCCAAAGCCCGCCGCAATGAGCTCTCGCAGCAGGTTGGCGCGTTGATGAAGGCCGACCGGAAAGCTGCCGCGACCCCCAACTTCTCAGGACTTTCTGTCTCGGAGAAACTGGCCATTTCGGTATCGGATACGAAAGAGCGCCTGGCGAACCCCGAGGTGATCGCTCTTCAGGAAGAAACCCGCCAGCTCAAGGACAAGCTCGACGAACTCGACAAGACCGCAGCCCAGCTTGACGAGCAGCTCCGCCTCTCGCTCGCCAGCATCCCCAACCTCACCCGCGACGAAGTCCCCGTAGGCAAGTCCGAAGAAGACAACGTCGTCGTCAAGACCTACCTCCCCGAAGCCGCCCATCGCACCTGGGACTTCACCCCCAAACCCCACTGGGAGATTGGCGAGTCCCTCGGCATCCTTGACCTGGAACGCGCCGCCAAGCTCTCCGGTGCGCGCTTCGCCGTCTATATGGGAGCGGGAGCTCGGCTGGAGCGGGCGCTGATCAACTTCATGCTGGACATCCACACGGCGCAGCACGGCTACACCGAAGTCCTGCCGCCCTTCATGGTCAACTCGAAGTCGCTCTTCGGCACGGGCCAGCTGCCCAAATTCGCCGAAGACCTCTTCCGCTGCTCCGATGCCGATGCGGACGCAGTCGCCCGCGGCGAATTCAAAGACAACGACCACTGGCTCATCCCCACCGCCGAGGTTCCCGTCACCAACCTCTATCGCGACGAGATCCTCGACGAAGCGCGCCTGCCCATCTGCCTCACCGCATATACCCCGTGCTTCCGTGCCGAGGCCGGCGCCGCGGGAAAAGACACGCGCGGAATCATCCGCCAGCATCAGTTCCAGAAGGTCGAGCTGGTCAAGTTCACCCACCCTGAAGACTCCGACCGCGAACACGAGCGGCTTACCCGCGACGCCGAAGAGATTCTCGAAACCCTTGGCCTTCCCTACCGCCGCGTCCTGCTCTGCGCGGGCGACACCGGCTTCTCCTCCGCAAAGACCTTCGACCTCGAGGTCTGGCTACCCGGCCAGCAGCTTTACCGCGAGATCTCTTCCTGCTCCAACTTTGAAGGCTTTCAGGCCCGCCGCGCCAACATCCGCTACCGGCCGGAGCCGAATAAGATAGACAAGGCGGAGAAATCCGCCAAGGCCAAACCCGAGTTCGTTCACACCATCAACGGCTCCGGGCTCGCCGTGGGCCGCACATGGCTAGCCATCTTAGAGAACTACCAGCAGCCCGACGGCTCCGTGCTCATCCCCGAAGCCCTTCGCCCCTATATGGGCGGGCTGCAACGAATCGAGAAGGAATCGTGACTCAACCCGCCAGCACCGCCGAGCAGCCTCGCCGCACGCTGAAGGAGATCCTCCTCAGCTACTTCTACTGGACCTACTCACGCGGCACGTTCCACTACGACGTGATGGTCACGCTCATCCTGGCCTTCATCTTCGTCACGCCGTGGCTGTGGAACTATGGTGACAGGCCATCTCCGATCGGCGGGCCAGTTCACCCCATCCAGGTAATCGGCAACGACGGCCATGGGGTGATCGTCACGGTGCAGGCTTCAGATGTGGACCTGGATCTGCACACCTCCGCCTCCTACCCAGTAGTCAGAAAGGCCCTGCGCAAGGCCATTGAGCCGGTCACCGGCGACGATGTTTTCGTGGAGTATTGGGAAACGGGTACCGACGCCCAAGGTCATCCAGTGTGGAAGGTCTGGGCGCACCGTTGATTCTGCGCCCCTATATCGCTTTTTTCGCTTCTTCAGCCGCGCGCCGGCGTCGAATTGAATAAGGATAATCATGCGTTTCCGATCGAATTTCGTCCTCGCAGCGCCCATTCTGGCCTTGCTGTCTGGTTTTTTCTGTATGCCCGCCGTTCGCGCCGCGGCTGCCGCACCCTCCGATGACGAGAAAGCAAAAGTCCTGGAGCGGCTGAACCAGTCGGCCCGCAGCTTCCAATCTGCCTCCGCAGACGTCGAGTTCGACATCATCGAGACCGACCCCGTCTACGACAAAGACGTCCAGACCGGTCTTGCCTACTACGAGCGCAGCAATTCTTCCGTCAAGATGGGCGTTCACTTCGAGAAGCACAACAATCGACCCTCTGCCAAGGCCTACACCTTCGTCGATGGAGCTGTGAAGCTCTTCGAGCCGGGAGAAGACACCGTCACCACCATCGCCAAGGCAGACAAGTACCAGGGCTACATCGTCCTTGGATTTGGCGCCAGCGGCCGCGACCTTGAAGCCAAGTGGAACATCACCTACCTCGGCTCAGAGAACTTATCCGACGGCAAGGCGCAAGTGAAGACCGAGAAGCTCGAGCTGGTCCCTAAAGACCCGGACCTGCGCAAGAACCTGCCCAAGGTCACCATCTGGATTGACCCCGATCGCGCCGTGAGCCTCAAGCAGATATTCACAATCTCTTCCACCAGCTCGCGCGTCTGCCTCTACTCCAATTTCAAGATGAACCAGGGCGTCCCCTCCGACGCCTTCAAGTTCAAGACCGACAGCAAAACCGCCTACCGCACGCAATAATAAATGCTGGTAAGCTCAGTTGAATCAATGGTAGGCTGTGAGTCATCCCAGCCGGCAGCCTTCCCTTTCGTGCCGGCCAGGGCCAGGTTACAATTCCCAGTTCCTCCCAGGAGCCTCCACGTGCCTACCCCCGCCAAATTCCGCTTGTCGTCCCTCGTAATTCTCCCCACACTCACACTCACACTCACACTGACCGCCGCTGCCCTGGCCCAGACCAACGCCCCCGCAAAGTCAGCGGCCACTACACCCTCAATCCCGCTCACACCCTTCACCGCGTCCGACCAATCTGCATCGGCCGGCGTGCCGGCCGGTTGGAAGGTCACCCAGTCCGGTAACACCGCAATCACCATGACCGGCCCGCAGGGCGAAACCGTCTTCCTTGGTCTCACAGTCGTCGCTCACAACGGTCCATTCCAGCCTGGTCAAAAGGCTCCCGCTCCCGCTTCCATATCCATGCCTTACTCGGCCTCGCTCCCCCAGAAACTCGCCATGATGAACCAGCAGGGTGCAGCCCTCGGCGGCTATCCCGATCCTAAGGTCGTCGGCGTCTCTCAAACCCCAGTGCGAAAGTCGCCGGTGCTTGGCCAATGCGGAGAATTCGTCTTCACCTTCAATGGCAAGACTCCCGAGGGCCCGATAGCTCCATTAAAGGCGATGGCCTTCTACTGCTCATTGCCGATGGATGCAGCTGGACTCTACAAGAACATCATGATCGTGGCGCAGGCTCCGGTCGCAACCGCGGCGCAATCCGCTCCAACTGCGCTCGCCATCTTCGCCAGCTACAAGATTCCGCCGGCCTGGCTGCAAAAGTTAATCGCACCCATGCTTCAGCCGCAGGACAAGGCCGCAATCGACCGCCAGACGCAGACCACGTTGAATGCGCTAGCTCCTGCACGTTCCGCCGCCTCTGGTTCGCAGGATTTGAAAGATGCCCAGACGGTCATGGAGGAAACCAACTATGCACAACAGAGCGCAGATCGAAGCGCAAATTGCGCGGATCAGAACATAAGAGGCACTCCCCAGATCCTTCTGCCGCAGAGTTGCGGTGGTCCCTGGGCCGATGGGTTCGCGCCGCAATAGTTCATCAAGAAGAACGCGCTCTTGAAGAGCATTTCTCCAAATTGGCCGCTGAACCGTCGCGCAACCAGAGTGCTGTTCCCCGGGTCCATTTTTGGGACCTGGGGCAGCACTGACCTCCGCAGTCTCTATTGCCTCTTCCGAACCATTAGAGCGCGCGCAATTCCCACTCCCCCCAGCGCAAACAGCATCGGAAAGCACTCCAGCGTGTAGCGTGCTTCCGGCGCTTCCAGGGTCATCAGCAACGCGCTCCGCAGCACCAGGTAAAGCAGCATCCATTGCCAGTATTTCGGCCGCAGGCACAACCCCACCACCCCCAGCACCAGGTAGAGCGCATTCAGCACCGCATACGACCAACTGAAGATCGTCTCGTCGTTGTGGTGCGCGTAGACCCACCAGTCGAGATCGATATTCAGGTTCTCCACGCGCGGCCTGACCCACATGTCGGTCATTCGGCCCAACGGCAGCCAAACATAAAATCGCAACGGCTCGGCCTTCACACGCTCCTCAGCCAGGCGCGCAAAGCCCGCATCGATCGCAGCAGACAATTCCTGCCCGTTGTCGTTATACGCTGCCTCCAGCGCCCCTGTCTCCGCCCTCTGCCCAGGCGTGTCGAACGCCCGCGCGGGCAACTTGCTCACGTCGAAGGGCCCATCCGGCACGTTCCAATAGATCTCATCGGTCGAAACAAAGTCCAGACACCAGGTCTTCATCCAGCGCTGCCAGCCAGGGTTCACCGGCTCATCCGGATTGTTGGCATAGCGCGGCGCGAGCGGCTCAAAGACGTGAAAGACCCTCCAGTTGCGCACGGCCCACACGGCGAATGGCACTACGGCCAGCAGCGCACAGACTGCCCCCATGCGGACGAGCCGTCGCACGGGAACCTCGCTGGCCCTGATCGTGGAAGGCAGCCCGAGCAGCAGCCCCGGCACGAGCGCGACGCCAACCAGGGCGCCATCCGGCCGCAGCATAGCTGCAGAACTCACCGCGAACGTGAATGCCAGCGCACTCGGCCATCCCGGCCGCGCATGAAACCTGCTCATAGACGATAGCGCTAGCGCAATTGCAAACAATGTGACCGTCTCGGTTAACGGCGCCACCGTATACGAAGCCGTAAAGGGGCATAGCGCCGCAAGCCAGAGCGTCGCCTGCGCCGCGGCCCTCCCCATGCGCTGACCCGCAATCCGCTTTGCAAATCCCGCCAGCAGTACGCAGCCGGCCAGCTCCATCGCGATCTGCAACGGAATCACGGCGTTGTAGTTCTCCAAGCCGAAGAGGCGGAAACAGGCCGCAAGAAACAACGGATACCCCGGCAGCCGGATCAGGGTCGCGTGCAGCACGCCGCTGCCATCCGCCATGGCAAACTGCCCATGCAGCAGCAGGTTCCTGGCCAGGTTCCCATAGAGCAGCGTGTCACCCTCTACCTGCGGAATTGCACGCATCATCCACAGCCGCAACGCCGCCCCGCAGGCCAGCGCCAGCGCGGCTCCGGGCCGCCAAACCCACCCCGTCCTGCCCGGGCCCTGGTTCGTGGCCGATTTGGCGCTCAATTGACCCTCTTTCCGCGCTTCCATACGATTCGTACTGTATACCGTAGACTGTCCTAAAGGCCTTCGCCCACCAGGTTAATTGCATCCCGCATGCCCGACCGTCAGATATTCTTCGACCCCCAACGCAAGCGATGGAAGCGCCTTCGCCGCCTTCTTGACATTACCGCGGTGGTGTTCACCCTCGTGCTGGCCGGCTTCGTCTTTAACGTTCTACGCTTTCAGCGCCTGCCTGAACTGCTGCTCCCCATCCCCAAGCACAACTACAAAGCCCTGCCCGACATTCATCCCGCTCGCGTGCCGCGTCCGGCCCGGCGTAAGACCGATCGCAAGCCCTCGGACATTCCTTTCAACACGGGTGAAGGCCTGCGGGCTGCCTACTACGTACAGGACGACGCCGCCAGCTACTCCTCGCTCAAAGAGCACATCCACCAGATCGACCTGCTCTTTCCGCAATGGCTTCATGCTGTCTCCCCGCAGGGCACCCTGATGGGAAACAACCCTGAGACCCATCGCGACTTCGCCATCGTAGACGCTTCCGGCGTTCATGATCCCGACGACGGAGACAGGGTGAAGCACGTCATCCAGGCCGCCAAGGAAGACACTGAAATCTATCCGCACCTGAACAACTACACCAGTACCGGTGCGACGCCGGGCTGGGACGCGGGAATAGGCGACGTCCTGAAGGACCCAGCCAAGAACGCCGCGCTTCGCCAGCAGGTGGTGCGCTTCTTCACAACAAATCCCGTCTATCGCGGCCTCTCGCTGGACTTTGAGAGCCTTCCCGACGACGCCACACCAGCCTATCTGGCCTTCATTCACGACTTATACAACGATCTTCACCCACGCAACCTGCGCCTGCTCGTCAACACCGCCGTTGCCACCTCCGACGCCGATCTCAAGGCCATCGCTCAAAACTCCGACGGCATCATCCTGATGAACTACGACCAGCACCAGACCACCAGCGATCCTGGCCCCATCGCCAGCCAGGACTGGTTTGTTGGCAATCTCACCCGCGTCCTCAAGATTATCCCCAAAGAGAAGATCATCTGCGCCGTCGGCAACTATGGCTATGACTGGGCTCTGACCATCCCCGACCCAAAAGATCGCAAACATCCCAAGCCCCGCGTCGTGAACACCGAGGACTTTCCCGTCTCCGAGGCCTGGCAGCGTGCATCGGACGCCGACGCCGACCTCGATCTCGACTACGATTCTCTGAATCCCCACTTCCAGTACGTCGACGAGGACTCCAACCAGCGCCACGTCGTCTGGTTCCTTGATGGCGTCACCATGCTCAACGAGCTGCGCGCCGCGCGCGCCCTCGGACTGCAAACTTTCGCGCTCTGGCGGCTCGGCGAAGAGGACAACTCGCTCTGGAACATCTGGGACAAACCCTCAAGCGCTGACTCGCTCCAGGCTCTGGGCTCCGTCCAACCCGGCTACGACGTGGACAACGAGGGCGACGGCGACATCCTGCGCGTAACCGGCTTGCCGCAGCCCGGCAAGCGCACAGTCTCCGTCGACACCGACGAGCCCAATCCTCAGCGCAAACTGATCATCGATGAGCACATGGATGTTTATCCCCGCACCTACACCGTGGAGTACTACGGTTACCACGCCAATGAGATCGCACTCTCTTTCGACGACGGACCCGATCCCAAGTGGACCCCGAAGATTCTCGACATCCTGAAGCAGAAAAATGCCAAGGGCACCTTCTTCATGATCGGCGCCGAGGCCGCGGAGAACGTGAGCGTTATGAAGCGCGTGATGCGCGAAGGCCACGAAATCGGCAACCACACCTACATGCATCCCGACATCAGCGAAATCCCACCGCGCCGTCTCGACCTCGAAGTACAACTGACTGAGCGCCTCTTCGCCAGCAAGCTCGGCGTGCAGCCGCTCTACTTCCGACCGCCCTACGACATCGACGAAGAGCCTGACACCAACGACCAGGCCGAGCCTGTCGTCCAGATCCAGAAAGACGGCTACATCATCATCGGGAGCAAGCTCGACACCAGCGACTGGAACGAACATCCCAAGAAAACCACCGCCGAGATTGTTTCGTCCATCCTCGCTCAGCTCGACACGATGAAGGTCAAGCCGCAGTTCCGCGGCTCCATCATCCTCCTCCACGACGGCGGCGGCGACCGCTCCGTGACTGTCGCCGCGCTGCCCGTGCTGATCGACACGCTGCGCGCCCACGGCTACACCATCGTCCAGGTATCAGCGCTCATGGGCAAGACAACCGCCGACGTCATGCCCCAGCTCACCTTTCCTCAGTTCCTCCGCTCCATTCCCGACTCAGTCGCCTTTTCTTCAGTCGCCATTGTTCAGAAGTTCATCATTCTGGTCTTCTTCCTCGGCGACATCCTCATGAGCGCGCGACTGCTGCTGGTCGGGCTCTTCGCCATCATCGATCGTGTCCGAAGGCCGCACCGTCCCGCTTCTGCCGGCTACAACCCGCGCGTTGCCGTCCTCATTCCCGCCTACAACGAAGAGACGGTCATTGTCCGCACCATCCGCTCCGTTCTCAACTCCGACTACAAGAACCTTCACGTCATCGTCATCGACGACGGCTCCAGCGACTCGACTGCCGAGGTCGCCCGCACAGCCTACGCCGGCGAGATCGCTGCCGGCCACGTCCAGGTCTTCTGCAAGCCCAACGGGGGCAAGGCTTCCGCGCTCAACTACGCCCTCGACCGCCTTACCGAAGAGATCTACGTCGGCATCGATGCCGACACCGTGATCGCCGCGGACGCCATCTCCAAGCTCATTCCTCACTTTGAAGACCCGCGCATCGGCGCCATGGCCGGCAACGCCAAGGTCGGCAACCGCGTCAACCTCTGGACTCGCTGGCAGGCTCTGGAATACATCACCAGCCAGAACTTCGAGCGCCGCGCGCTCGACCTCTTCCACGTCGTCACGGTCGTTCCCGGCGCCATCGGCGCCTGGCGCACCGGCCCGGTCAAGGCCGCCGGCGGCTACCCCCTGAACACCGTCGCCGAAGACGCCGACCTCACCATGGGCCTTCTCGAAGCGGGTTGGAGGGTCAACTACGAAGACCGGTCACTTGCATTTACCGAGGCGCCCATCAATGCGCGCGGTCTCATGCGGCAGCGCTTCCGCTGGTCCTTTGGCATCCTCCAGGCTGTCTGGAAGCACAAGCTCGCCTTCGTCCGCAACAAGGCCATGGGCCTGTTCGCATTGCCAAACATCATCATCTTCCAGATGTTTCTCCCCCTGGTCTCGCCTTTCATCGACCTGATGTTCCTGGCGGGCATCTTCAACTACTTTGTCGATCGCTACTACCACCCCGAAGCCGCAAGCGCCGCAAGCTTCGAGAAGCTCCTCGCTTACTTCGGCGCCTTCCTGATGATCGACTTCATCACCTCGTCGATCGCCTTCTCGCTCGAGCGCCGCCACCCCGCCAACAAGGGCGATGGATGGCTGCTCTTCCACATCTGGCTGCAACGCTTCGCCTATCGCCAGGTCTTCTCCATCGTCCTCTTCAAGACCCTCAAACGCGCCATCGACGGCAAGCCCTTCAACTGGGAGAAACTGGAACGCACCGCCAAAATGAGCAAAGAGACCGATGCGCTGATGGAGACGCCGTGACCAACAG
>CAYWSR010000054.1:0-24061 GCA_964460385.1 uncultured Occallatibacter sp.
TGGCAACTTTTGTTTTGCAGGCGATTACAGGTGCCCACACCCTGACATGACTCCTTTGCCGCAATCGATCCCGTCGAAACCGTGACGCCCCCATTTTGTTCCCAGCGGCAAGATGCTGCCGTTGAGGAATACTGGGATACAGGCATACAGCCTGTACTTTTGATGCCGGAGAGTCCCAGTGGGTGCGAGCCGGAAGGAACTGGCTCGGTGCTGCTGCTTCTATCTTATGCGAAAGAGCAGTGAAGCGGTGAAACAGTGAACAGTCGACAGAAGAGCAGTGGACGAGTGAACGAGTGGACGAGTGGACGAGTGAACGAGTGAAGCAGCGAAAAAGCGCTGCTTTTGGCAAAAACGGGGCAGATTTGAGCGAAAACGGTCGTTTTTGAGGCCATTTTGCGGGAGTTGAGTTTCTGTAAGTCCTTTGTTTTCGGTGGGCGTCGGTGTAAGCCCTTTGTTTTCTGTGAGGGCGATTTTGAATTCGTTTTTTTGGTTATGGGACTAAAGAGCTGGAAACAGAGGAGTTAGGGTGTGATTCTTGGGTGTTAATTGTCATTTTGCAGCGGCGAGTCTGCCTTTCTTTCCTGGTCTTCCTGGCCACGGCCCGGCGGCTGAGAGGGCTACCCTGGCGGCATCGAGAAGGTACTTGCAGAGCTCTGGAATGAAAATATCGGCGGCCATGGCGTAGCCGACACAGGCGATGAAGTCGCGAATGTTCTTGTGGCTATCGAGAAGGGGCATCGCTTCGCGGAAGGCGTCCGCAGCGTCCAAGTGAGCGACCGCAGGGCTATCATTTCGCCTCAAGGACGCGCGATTGACACGTTTCCAGACTTTTTGGCATTTGGCGACGGCGGGGTTTCTGCGTGCGAGGCCGAGGTCGGTTTCTCTGGGGTCCTGGATTGGGGGCGCGGATGTGTTGATCATTGCGGTGGCTCCTCTGGGAGGTCTGAATTTCGATTCCAGGAAGATTGTGCGCCAGGGGGACGTAATTATGCGCAAAGTCGGCAGTGAAAAAGTGAGGAGGTGGAGGAGTGAAGGAGAATGCCGGATTCTTTGGCCGATTTCATTTGGCCGAAATGGCTGAAGCTGATAGGGTGGCGGAGTTCCTAATTGGGACAAGATGGAAAGCGAGGCCGGAGATGGTGGAGCAAGTGGTGCGACTGACGGTGAGCTTTGCGGTGAGCGAGGCCCAGGTGGGCGAGTTCAAGAGACTCGCTCAAATAATGGCCGAGGTGAGCAAGGCGGAGCCGGGGACGCTTGGATATGAATGGTTCGCCGGGGCGGACGGCAAGAGCTTCAGGCTGGTGGAGACCTATGTGGATGCGCAGGCGATCGAGGCGCACTTCATGGGCGCGGCGGTGCAGGAGTGGGTGCCGAAGCTGGTGGGCACATGCAGCGTGACGGGATTTGAGATCTATGGGGATCCGGGGCCAAAGGTGAAAGAGATGGCCGGCGGGTTTGGGGCGCAGTTCTATCAATACTGGATTGGGATCGGCCGGTAACGGCCAGTGAAGGAGTGAACGAGTGAAACGCTGTGTCCGCGATTTCATTTCGGCTCTTATTGCTTCTCGAGATCGATGGACTCGTAGTCGTGGCGGGCGATGCCTTCGCGAATCTGCGCGGGGGTCTTGCCGGCCCTGGTCTGGGCGAAGGCGTAAAAGGCTTCTTTGGCACAGGTGGAGCACTCGGTTCCGTGCAGGCCCTCGTAGCAACTGCGGAGGCTGGTGTGGCCGAGAGCCCGATCGCAGCGGCAGTTGCAGGGGAGCTGGTAGATGACGTTGCCAATCTGCGCGGCCTGCTTGTAGACGTGCACCTGCCAGGGATACTGAAAGTTCTCGCCGGTGAGTTTTGCACCGGAGAGGATGGGCGGCAGGGCCGTCATCTTCAAGGGGGCGGAAGGGTGGTAGGCGGGCACGTCGTCGGCCGGATTGGACCACTGGGCGTAACTGGCCGCGGTGAGGGCAAAGACGGCCAGCGCCGGAATCCAACGGTTGCGCATCAGCTTCTGCATGAGATTCCCTCTCGTAAGCTTCATTCTAGTCCGGGATAGAAAAGAACGGAGACGGGCTCGCGCCCCAAGGGTGCACCGGCGGATCTTGACGAAGTATTGTCTGTCTATTCCGTGAGGGCCAGGAGGCCCTCACGACAGCCGGCGGGGACGCCGGCGCTACCCTGGAAATTAGCGCCACTGCGCGGCGATCGGTGAGGAATGCGGGTTGGCCCGTCGATTTCCCCGGCACAAAAAAAGACGGCACGAACGGTCGAGCTGTTCGTGCCGGGAGGCCAGTGACGCAACTTACTTCCACTGGGAAGGAGCCTTTAGGCCGCCTTCAAGGTGGAATAAATATAAGATAGCATAGATCGGGTTGGAGTCAAATACAAAAATCAAAATATTATTCGGGCTTTACGAGGTAATCCTTTTTCTCTTTCTGGCATCTAACGCGCAACGGACAGTGCCAAGAACACCGCCGGAATCGCTCGGATAGGACGTCCCCAATCGATGGCAAGTGATTTGGAATCTGAGTCTTCAAGCCAAACCAAGGGGTCCAAGAGGGAGAGACCGGGCTGGGTGAAGGTCGGAATCTTTGCTCTAGCATCGGCGCTGGCGGGTGGTCTGGCCGCTGCCTGGTGGTACAGAAAGACCCTGGACAGCCTCCAGGCGGCAGAAGATGCGACGGACAATCCACATTTCAGGATTTTGGACGAATAAGCAGACGCAAAGCCGAAGAGAAAAGCCAGAACTCAAGGTCTGGCGAGGTCTCTGAGGGCCGGGAGGCGCTCAGGGCCGCCAGCCACCCCACTCCGGCGGTGAAGACCTGTCACCTCACCCCAGCGAGCCAAGACTGCTCGCCGGGGACCCGGACAAAGCCACGCCTTGACTCAAACTCGATTCAGCGGAGTTCTTCCGTAAACGGTTAGGTCAACTCGCTCGCTTTTGCCGCTAGCTCGAAGTCCTTGGCGGTGATGCCTCCGGCGTCATGGGTGGTGAGGGCCAGGCGCACCTTGTTGTAGCGGATATCGATGTCGGGGTGGTGACCGGCAGCCTCAGCCAGTGCAGCCACACTGTTGACGAACGCAATCGAGCCGAGGAAGTCGGGAAACTGGAATTGGCGCACCAGTTCGCCCTGTTCGAGACTCCATTCGGGTGTTGAGGCAAGCTTTGCTTTGATTTCGTCGGGAGAAAGAGCGGCCATCGTGGATCCTCCGTGGGGACGCAAGTATTCGAACAAGGGACAGAGTCTAACTCTGTCGGCACGTGCAGACCGTGACCAGAATAGCCTGTCCGAGTGTCATGAGTCGGAGGTTCGAGGAATATTCTCCGCAGTGCAACCGCAGATCCTTCGACTCCGTTTGGCTCAAAGGACGAGCCAAACTTCGCTCAGGATGACAGCGCTTTCGGGGAGAACTTCAGATTCAGGGCACTCGCGCCGGAAGACGGAATCCTGGTTCAGCTCATAGGTGGCTTTGCGGCGAGTTCAAAGGTTGAGAATCGCTTGTTCTGTCCGGTGATCTCAGAACGGAGCTCGAGCCATAGTTCGTTGGGAATCTTGAGAAAGACTTCAACGACGCTGGGATCGAACTGAGTTCCGGAACAGCGGAGGATCTCTTCGCGGGCGGCGTCGAAACTGTTGGCTCTGCGGTAGGGACGGTCGCTGGTGATTGCATCCAGCGTGTCTGCGACTGCGAAAATGCGCGAGCCGATAGGAATCTCCTGCCCCGAAAGGCCTCGTGGATAGCCGGTACCGTCAAAGTGCTCCTGATGGGATAAGACAATCTCTGCCGACTCGGCGAGGAAGGGAATCTTGCGCAGCATGTGGTAGCCGCGGGCGCAGTGTTCGCGCATCAGATCCTGTTCGTCGGTGGTGAGTGTGCCGGCCTTGCGCAGTATATTGTCGGGGATGGCCATTTTGCCGATGTCGTGGAGAAAGGCGCCGCGGGCGATCACCTTGATTTGTGCGGGGTGAACTCCCATGGCCCGGGCCAGTGCAATGGTGTAGGCGGTCACGCGCTTGGAGTGGCCCTCGGTCTCAGAATCCTTGAGGTCAAGCGCGTCCCCAAGCGCCTCGAGCGTGACGTCATAGGAGTGCTCAAGGTTTTCCATGGCCTGACGCAGCATCTCAGTGCGGGCACGCACCACCTGCTCAAGATTCTGCTGGTAGTTGTGGCTTTCCTGCAGGGCCTGTCGATGGTCGAGAGCCCGCTGAACAGTATTGATCAAATGTTCGCGCTCAAAGGGCTTGAGCAGATAGTCGTAAGCGCCACGGCGCATGGAGTCGATAGCCACGCTGATGTCGTGGATGGCCGTAACCATGACCACGGGAAGCTGGGGCTGCTGGCCGTGAATGCGATCGAGCAGGGTGATGCCATTGCCATCCTGCATGATGATATCGGTGAGCACGAGGTCGAAAGTATTGCGCTCAAGAATCTCAAGGCCTTCGCGGCCGCTCGACGCCAACTGGACATCATAACCCTGGCGTTCGAGAGTGGAACCGATCATGGTGCGAACGTGGGGCTCGTCATCAACGACCAGTATCCGCGCAGCCTTGGCCGTGCGCGCCGCGGCGACTGCGATTTTGCCGCGAGTCTGCGATGCGGGTTTCTGCGGCTCCAGATTGGGAAGATTCAACGCCAAGCCCTAACCCTCTCAGCACTTTCGCCGCTTTTCAAATCGGCGGCGAAATCAAACTCCTGGGGCGGCCTTCGAACTCCTGCTTGATCAAACCAGACAGTTCCGCAACCCGTGGAGGATCCGTTCAATCTGTCCTGTTTGAATTCGCTGAAGCACGCTCGCTTCTCAAGCAAACGCTTTCATGATGGAGCCATCGCTCTACGACTGGCAGACTCGATTCAAGGCTGCCGGCCAAGACTCTTCCATCAATTCGACTCTCCAATTCAACTGAAAATCGACTTACGCAAATCAAACAAGGGAAAACAAATGCTGCCAACCCGGAGTTGCGTTTAGAGCGGCTCCAACCTTATTGCGTAAGAAGCCGTCCTGATTGCGAAGAACCCCAGAATCTCTATTGGGAACGGAACCGGCGAGACTGTCAAGCTGAATTGGCGGCGAAGTGACGAGTTGATATCGGGCGGATGACAGCTGGGAACGGCCACTAAGAATGCGGCGGAAGCGGGAATCCATGCAGTGTGGTCTGGAGAAATCTCTCATAAGCTATTCATTACAATACAAATAATGATTCGTCGATGGCGGTGGTTGGAGATGAGGCCAAAGGGGAGCCGTTAAAGAGAAGAGCAGAACTTTTAGTACCAAGAGAAGGGACTGCTTCTCAGGGGCGGCTCATCCGAGTGGAGAAGCAGCTCTTGCCGACGATTGGACCTCCGGAGGACGGCCGATTTACGACTGCTTAGGCTTTTGACTTGCTCTGCGGGCAGTGGCCCAGCCTTCTTTTGTGATCTGGCGCGCGCGGCCGACGGCGAGGGATCCAGCGGGTACGGTTTTGGTGATGCAGGAGCCGGCACCGATGTACGAGCCGTCTTCGAGCGTGACAGGCGCAACGAGGGTGGAGTCGCTGCCGACAAAAACACCCTTGCCAATCTTGGTCGTGTGTTTGTGGACGCCGTCGTAGTTGCAGGTGATGACGCCGGCGCCGATGTTGGTGCCTTCGCCCACCTCGGCATCGCCCAGGTAGGTGAGGTGGTTGGCCTTGGCGCCCGCGCCGAGCTTGGCTTTCTTGGTTTCGACAAAGTTGCCGATGTGCGCGTCTTTGCCGATGTCGCTGCCGGGGCGGAGGTGGGCAAAAGGACCGATCTTCGCGCCGTCGGCAACAATGCTGTCGGCGAGGATGCATGCCTGGCGCACGAGAACCCCGCTGCCGAGCGTGCAATCTTCGATGACCGAGTAGGAGCGGATGAGGCAATCGGCGCCGATACGGGTGCGGCCGAGCAACTGCACGAAGGGCTCGATGACAGTGTCGGGCTCGATTTCGACATCGGCGTCGATGACGCAGGTGTCAGGACGGAAGATGGTGACGCCGGCAGCCATGAGGCGGCTGGCAGTGGCGGCGCGCAGCGTGGCGTCGAGAGAGGCGAGCTCAGCGATGGTGTTTGCGCCGAGGACCTCGTCAGTGGTCTCGGCTGCCTGGATGGCGACGACCCGTTCGCCGTCGGCGCGCAGGAGGCCGGCCATGTCGGTGAGGATGATCTCGTTATTTGCGTTGCGATCATGGAGCTGGTCGAGATGAGCAAGAAGAGGCGCGGTGCGGAAGACGTAGATGCCGGAGTTGACTTCGTGAATGTCTTCCTGGGGCAGAGTGAGGGCTTTCTGTTCGACAATGGCGTCGACGTCGGGCGAGCCGTTGGCCCTGCGAACAATGCGGCCATAGCCGGTGGGAACATCGGCGAAGGCGGTCAGGATTGTCATGGCTGCTTTAAGCGATCGATGAAACTGCCAGAGGTTTTCGATGGTTTCGGGACGAATGAGGGGCACGTCGCCGGAAAGAACGAGGATGTTGTCGTAGGCGGCGATTGCCTGGCGAGCGCATTGAATGGCGTGGCCTGTGCCGCGCTGCTCAGGCTGGTCGACAAAGCGAATGCCGGTGGCGGCGACAGCGGATTTTGCGCGGTCCGCTTGATGGCCGACGACGGCGTAGATGTCTTCAGGCCGGGCGACATGGGTCGCTGCGGCGATGACATGGAGGAGCAACGGCTTGCCGCCGATCTCATGCAGGACCTTGGGACGGCGGGACTTGAGACGGGTTCCCTTGCCCGCTGCCATGATGACGACCGCGAGCGTTGAGGTAGATTCCATTTCGTTGCTTTTCATGAAGGAACTCCCGATTCAGGGTTATTGGGCCGGAGCTCCGGGAATGGTGATGTCGATGGGATGAACGGGACCGAGCTTCAGCTCATCGAGCGAGGGTTTGATCTCCGATTCGTTGCCGACGACAAGGATTCCCATTTGGGCCGGGTGAATGTACTTCTCTGCCACTCGGTTGACGTCAGCGAGGGTCACATCTTCAAGAGCCTTGTGGTAGGTCTCGAGATAGTCGGCAGGGTAGCCGTAGAATTCGAGCTCCTCGCGGGCGGTGAGAACTTTCTCGCGCGTGTCGTAGGTGAAGAGAAATGAGTTGAGGATGTTGTCTTTTGCGCGCGCCAGCTCCTCTTCGGTGATGGGGCGCTTGGTCAGACCTGCAATCACGTCGAGTGCCGCTTTGGTTGCTTCCACCGTCGAAGAGCTCTTGGTGAGAGCGACGACGTCGAACCCGCCTGGATGGTCCCAGTCATAGTTGAGACCCCCGCCGACTTCATAGGCGAGGCCCAGACGGGTTCGGACTTCCTGAACGAGGCGGCTTGCAAACCCGCCGCCGAGAATCTCGTTCATGACGGCGACTGCCGGAACGTCGGGATTGTGGCGGTCGATGCCCGGGCCGACGATCTGGATGTTCGATTGATTGACATCGGTCTTGTTGATAAACGAGACAGTGTGCGACGGGACGGGAAAGACGTCGTGGCGGGCAAGAGTGGGCTTGGCGGACGGAAGGCTTTCAAAGGTTGCGCGGAGCTTTGCCTCCATGGCGGCGGGGTCGAAGTCGCCGCTGACGCCGATGATGAGCATTCCGCGAATGGTGCGGTCGTGCCAGGCCTGGAGGTCGTTGAGGGTGATTGCGCCGATGGTGGCGAGCTCGGGCTGGAGCGTGTATGGGCCGTTGACGCCATAGACGAGCTTGGCGGACTCGCGCTCGGCGATCTGGCCTTCGTCGTCGTTGCGGCGCACGGTGCCGGCGGCCTCCTGCTGCTGGGCCAAGTTAAGCTTGTCGGGCTTGAAGGTGGGGTGAAAGAGCAGGTCCATCGCCAGCGCGTACACCTGGTCTGCATCGCCTGTGAGCGAGTCCCATGAAAGAGCGCTCGAATCTTCATCGGCCGCTGTTTCAATGTGGGCGGCTTTGGCTTCAAGCAGGTCGTCCATTGCGTCGCCGCCCATTTTGGAGGAGCCGCTGGTGCGCCAGGCGAGGCTATAGATGTCGGTGAGCCCGGCTTTGGCAGGTTGCACGTCACGCGATCCGCCGGGAATGAGAACCGAGCCGTAGATGAAGGGAAGCTCGTGGTCTTCCTGGAGGAAGATCACGATGCCGTTTTTCAACTCGATGCGTTTGGGCTGCTGCGGCTTGAAGTCGTGGAGTTTGGGGATGGGAATTCTCCCCCATGGCTTTTGCTGCTGGGGGGCGCCTGATTGGGCATGAAGCAGAGATGCAGAAGACGCGATGACAACGATTGATGCGGCAAGGATGACGCGCGAGATTGATCCCACCCAGCCAATTCGACCGTAGGTAGTGCCCGCGGCTAAAGCCGGGACGTTTTGGTGGTCGGGATTCAGGGGCCTGAAGGCCCCTGCTCCCTCCGCTGCACGTCGATTTGCCTGAGGGCCCCTGCTCCCTCCGTCTTGTGTTGAGTTGTTCATTGCGCACCTCCCTTGGCGACTGCCGGGGCTTGCGGGGGAGCTTCGGTCTCAATCCATGCACTGGTTCGATTACTGGGGATGAAGACCTGGTTGGCGACGCGGCGGATATCGGCCTTGGTGACCTTGTCGACCTTGTCGAGATGGAGGAAGAGTTCGCGCCAGTCGCCATAGCGGGTCTGGTACTCGGCGAGATCGTTGGCGAGGCCTTGATTATCCGCCAGTCCACGCAACAGGTCGGCGCGGGTGCGCGTCTTGAACATGGCGAGTTCCTCGTCAGTGACATCGGTGGTCTTCAACTTTTCGATCTCCTGGCGGATCGCATCGCGAATCTCCTGAGGGGTGTGCCCGGGATTGGGCACTGCAAAGAAGACAAACATGCTGGGATATTTGTCGCCGGGGTGGGGGCTGACGCCTTCGGCTTCGGCGGCGATCTGCTTGTCGCGGACGAGGCTGCGGTAGAGGCGCGAGACGCGGCCGTTGGAGAGGATGTCGCTGATGGCGTCGTAGACGGCATTGTCGGGGTCGCGATAGTCGGGCCGGTGGTAGCCCTCCATGTAGATGGGCTGAGTCGGGTCGCGGATGATGAGGGTTTTCTCGGCGAACTGCCTGGGCTCGACGGTGGTCATTTCTTCAGGTTTTGGACCGGAAGGCACGCGGCCGAAGTACTTCTCGAGCATCGGAAGCGCCTCAGCGGCTTTGACGTCGCCGACAACGGTGACCACGATATTTGCGCCGATGTAGTACTTCCGGTGGAACGCCATGGCCTCGGTTGCAGAGATCTGGCTGACCTCGCTGGGCCATCCGATGCCGCTGCGGCCGTAGTTGTGGGCAACGTAGGCGGTGGCGAGGAACTGCTCGAAGAGGCGGCCCTCGGGGCTGGAGTCGGTGCGCATGCGGCGCTCTTCGATGACGACATCGCGCTCCTTGTAGAACTCGCGCGGAACGGTATCGGCGAGGCGGCTGGACTCGAGCCATGCCCAAAGCTCCAGCCGGTTCTCGGGCATCGACCAAAAGAACATCGTCTCATCGAGGCCGGTTTCGGCATTCAGCTCGTGAGCTCCGTTGCGATCGGCAACGTCAGTGAACTGGTTGGGAATGACGTATTTTTCGGCTTCTTCCTGAGCCTGAAGGAAAGCCTGCTTCAGTTGTTTGAGCTTGTTTTCATCGCGGCCGACGAACTTGAGGTATTCGGCCTCGTAGGCGTCGTTGGCGGCTTCGACTTTGGCGAGCGCGACTTTCTCTGCGGCGTAGTCGGTGGTGCCGATCTCGCTGGTTCCCTTGAAGGCGAGGTGCTCAAACATGTGAGCGAGGCCGCTCTCGCCGGAGGGATCGTTGACGTCTCCGGCATCGACAAAGGTGGAGTAACTGAAGACCGGCGCCTCGGGGCGCTCGCAGATGATGAGCGTAAGCCCGTTGGGGAGCGTTTTGGCGGTGATCTTCTGCCCGAAGCTCTTCAGATCCTGGGAGCGCGCGGAGGCAATAGCCAGGACCAAGACGGTGAGGAAGACGACCGCAGTTCGGGGGATGCGTTGCATTGAATCTCCTTGTACGAGGCTCGCAGACCGCGCAATACGCACAGCTCAAAGTTATTGCCCATGGGTAAGGGGGGTCAAACGGGAGACTGTGGGGGACTTCCGCAATTGGAAAGAGATCGATGGCTGGGCGGATGAGATCGCGCATGAGCTGCTGGCTGCCCAAGGCCTTTAGTTCAACGCCCGGCTGCTCTAGAGCGTTTTCGATCCGCACCTCCGAAATGTGAACGGAAGAGAGGTTTGGAGCGCTCACGGGTACCTGATACCCTTGAGGCTCCATGGAAGAAAAACAGAGAGAGCGCGGGCGATTTACGCCGTTATGGCGGGCGATTGTTGAGGTCGCGTTCATTGTCTTTCTGTTCTACTCAAACCTGCTGATGGGCGAGTTCACGCGGTCGAATGGAAAGGGCAAGAGCCTTTGGTTCGCGATGCACGATGTTTTGACCGGGACCAATCTGGCCATCGCGCTTGTCTCCGCGCTGATCGGGTATGTGGTGTTTGAGTTTTGGCGCAAAAAGCTTTAGCCGGTCTGGTATTTCCATTGCCGCTGTTTCCCTTCGCCGATCCAATCGATGGCAGTGGCGATGCGCTTGCCGCGGGTTTCATCGCGCTTGGCATCGGCGATCCACTCGATATATTCGCGCTTGCAACTGGGGCTGAACTGGGCAAAGACTGCGGAGGCCTTCTTGCTGGCTTTGAGCGCCCGCATGAACTCGGGAGGCGCTTCGATGGCGGGCCTGGGGGCTTTGACAACTTTTTGCCGGGCGGAGATAGGGCTGGTGTACTGGCCGCTGTCGATGAAGGCCACGGCCTGGCGCAGCAGGCTGAGCAACTGTTTGGTGGAAGGCAGGTCCTCGACACGAGTAAGGCGGCCGAGGGAACCCATGGCGTCGGGCTGCAGCACCTTTTCCTGGCGCAGCACGGCGGAGATTTCCTGGCCCCAGAAGCCGAAGGTGCAGTGCTCTTTGAAGGCCGACATGTTACCCAGGATGACGCCCTTGAATTCAAAGAAGGGCCGGCTCCACTTGATGGTTTCGACAACGCCGGGACAGGCCTTGTGGACCAATTCGCGGATGTGGACGAGGATGGGTTGCGCAAAGGGCCTGGATTTGGCGATGTAGACGTCGACGCGGGGATTGTAGTTGTCGGTTGGGGTCATGGCTGGCTCCTGAGGCGCGTTTTTGAAGACAGTGTAACTCGGGTTGTGGGGGATGGGGTATGGGGACTAGGGTCTCGGGTCTGGGGTCTAGGGTCACGGGTGTGGGGTATGGGGTGCGATTGTTACCCGGTAGAATTGGCAGGATGGGCGCCAAGGGAAGCATCCTAATGGAGAGAATGCGGGTGAGAGATTGGGCGATTCGGGTTGGCGCATTCGTCGTGCTGTTGGCTGGTCCGATGAGTGCACAGCAGGCATCGTCGTCCTGGCAGGGGACGTTTGCCAGCGACGGAGAAAAGCATCGCGCTGTTTTGCAGATGGAGAAAACGGATGGTAGCTGGAAAGCAAAAGCGTTTTATATCGAGTTTTTCCACGACGATATCCATATTGACTCGCTCACTGTGAATGGGCCGACTTTGAACGGGTATGCGCTGAAGTTCACGATCAACGGAGGCAAGGGCGCATACGAGGGGAAGATGAGCGCGGAAGGCACTTCGATTGCCGGAACCTGGACGTACGATAAGCGCCCGGCAGAGCTTGAGCTACGGAGCGCAACGAAAGAGACAGCGTGGAAGGTGCCGTTTCAATATCAGTACCACTTGAAAGGGATCACGTATCTTCGGCCGTCGCCGGAGGAGGCGAAGATTCCGTTTTCGCCCAAGCTGGCCGTGGACTATATGGAGCAGGGCGCGCTGGCGTGGAGCGCCGAGTGGAAGTGCGTCGCCTGCCATACCAACGGGTCGTATATGGTGGTGCGTCCGCTGATGACGGCGCAACTGGGAGAGCCCAACAAGGAGCTGCACGATTTCTTTGTGTCGAGCCTGCAGGAGGAGTTGGCCGTCGATCCCGAGGACCAGCGGCCGGAGCTGGATTCGACGCAGGCGGTGTATGTGGCGGCGGGGCTGGCGATCTGGGACGCACACGTAACGCATCGATTGTCGCCGGAGACAGCGCAGGCGCTGGACATGATGTTCAAGCTGCAGCGGGCGGATGGGGACTGGACGATCGGCGACGACAACAACCCGCCGCTGGAATCGAATCGGTACCAGTTGGCGACGGTAGCGGCCAGAGCCGTTGGGAATGCGCCCGGTTGGCTGGCGCAGCAGCACGGCACGGCGGTTGAGGCCAAGGTGAGGCTGCTGGAAAACTATCTTCGCGCGGAGCACAAGCTGCAGGGCGATTACGATCGGACGGATCTGCTGTGGGCGGCAACGGAGTTGCCGGGGCTGCTGGATGATGCGCGCAAAGAGCAACTGATCCAGATGATTTTGGCGCATCAGAAGGCGGATGGCGGATGGTCGATTCGCAACTTTGCGCTGCCCGAGGAATGGGGCAAGGGGAACCGCGCGGAGAAGCTGAGGGCCGAACTGGAGTTTTCCGATCCTCCGAGCGACGGACACATGACAGGATTGGCAATCATCGTGCTGCGGAAGGCAGGCGTATCGGCAGGCGATCCTCGCATTCAGCGAGGGGTTTCGTGGTTGCTAACTAACCAGCGGTCTTCAGGCAGATGGTGGACGCGATCATTGAACAGGGATGGGTGGCAATTCATCAGCTACAGCGGGACTGTGTACCCGCTGCTGGCGCTTTCACTTTGCGATGCGTTGCCAGAGCGTAGGATGGAGCCGGGCAAGGGAGATTAGATGGGCGCGATTGCAGGGGCAGAGTTGGAAACGAAGGGCGCGGCCGCGCGGCCGATGCTGGTGAGGCGGGCCGCGGTTCTGGGCGCGGGGACGATGGGCTCGCGGATTGCGGGCCTGCTGGCCAATGCGGGAATCCCGGTGCTGCTGCTGGACATGCTGCCGCAGGAGACGAATGCGCCGCGCAACGCCCTGGCTTTGAATGCGATTGCCGCACTCGGGAGGGCCAAGCCCGCGGCGTTGTTTGAGGCGTCGGTTGCGGGGTTGATTACGGCTGGCAACTTTGAGGACGATCTGGCGCGACTGGCGGAATGCGATTGGGTGGTGGAAGCCGTAGCCGAGAACCTCGAAATCAAGGCAGCGCTGCTGGGGCGGGTGGTGGGGCATCTGGCGAACCACGCCGTGCTCACGACCAACACTTCGGGGCTGCCGATCGGGAAGATTGCAGCCACGCTGCCTGCGCATCGGGAGCGATTCTTTGGAACGCACTTCTTCAATCCGCCGCGGTACATGCGGCTGCTGGAAGTGATTCCGGGCGAAGAGACCGATCCGGCGCTGTGCGCGGCATTTGCGGCATTTGCCGACCGCAGCCTGGGCAAGCAGGTGGTGTTTGCGCGCGATACGCCGAACTTCATTGCGAATCGCATCGGGCTGCATGTGATGTTTCGTGCAGCGACGTTGATGCTGGAGCAAGGGCTAACGATTGAGGAGACCGATGCGCTGACGGGACCGGCAATCGGCTGGCCGAAGACGGGGACGTTTCGGCTGACGGACCTGGTGGGCGTGGATATTCCCGCGCACGTGGCGGCGAACTTTCCCGGCGGCGCCGAGCAGGGGCGTTTTGCGCAGTTGCTTGAAGAAATGATCCAGCGCGGCTGGCTGGGCGACAAGGCCGGGCAGGGGTTCTACAAGAAGGTGCGCGGAGCGGACGGAAAAGAGGAGTGGCTGGTGCTCGATCCGACGACGCTGGAGTACCGGCCTTCGGTCAAGCCAGCATTGCCATCGCTGGAGATGGCCAAGAACGCAGCAACGGTTGGTGAGCGGCTGAGGATGCTGCTGGCCGGCGACCCCGCGAAGGACAAGGCGGCGCGGTTTCTGTGGCCGTTTCTGGCGGGGATGTGGAGTTACGCAGCCGACCGCATTGGCGATGTGAGCGACGACGCGGCCTCGATCGACCGGGCAATGCAGGCGGGCTTCAACTGGGAGCTGGGGCCGTTTGCGCTGTGGGATGCAGCGGGCGTTGGCTGGACGGTTGAACGCATGAAGGCGCTGGGGCTGGCGGCGAGCCCCAGCGCAGAGGCCCTACTATCGGCGGGGCAGGCGAGTTGGTACGGGAAGGACGGGCGCAGTTGCTTTCAACCGGCGACGGGAAGACAAGAGCCGGTTGCGGAGGCTGAGGGACACGCACGGGTTGCGGACTTCAAGCGATCGAATGGCGTGGTTAGGAGCAATGCTGGGGCTTCGCTGATCGATTTGGGGGATGGAATTGGCTGCATTGAGCTGCATTCGCTGAAGAATGCAATCGGCGGGGATGTGCTGGCGATGATCTCGTCGGTGCTCAAGCCAGACTCGGAGGCGGTGCGGGATTTTTCGGGTTTTGTGATCGCGAGCGATCGCGAGAACTTCTCGGTGGGCGCGAACCTGATGCAACTGTTGCTGGCTGCGCAGGAGGGCGAGTGGGATGAGCTGGCGGGGGTGATTCATGGCTTTCAGCAGATGACGGCTGCGATCAAGTTCTGTCCGCGGCCCGTGGTGGTGGCGCCGTTCGGGCTGACGCTGGGCGGAGGTGCGGAGATTAGCCTGCACGCGGCGCGGCGACAGGCACATTCGGAGACTTACATTGGGCTGGTGGAGGCGGGAGTGGGGCTAATTCCCGCCGGCGGTGGAACGAAGGAGATGCTGCTGAAGGCGGTGGACCAGGCAACAACGATGGCGCGGCCTGACCCGAAAGACCCGGCGTCGAGGTTTGCGCAGTCGGCGGAGTTGGCGAGTGCGGTGAAGCAGGTGTTTGAGACAATCGCGCTGGCGAAGGTTTCGACGTCGGCTGCGGAGGCGCGCGGACTGGGGATGCTTGGATCTGCGGACCGCATCACGATGAACCGCGAACGGCAGCTGCTGGACGCGAAGGCACAGGCAGCAGCGCTGGCCGAGGGAGGGTATGCTGCGCCGCAGCCGCGGACGCAGATTCCTGCGCCGGGGTTGGGTGCGCTGGCGACGCTCGAAACAGGAGTTTCGCTGATGAGGGAGGCGGGCTACGCTTCAGAGCACGACGAGAAGGTGGCGCGGTGGGCGGCTTATATCTTGTGCGGCGGACGCGTGACGGCGGGATCGCTGGTGAGCGAGCAATATCTGCTGGATTTGGAGCTGGAGGCGTTCTTATCGCTGTGTGGCGAGCGCAAGACGCAGGAGCGGATTGCGTATACGCTGAAGACCGGGAAGCCGTTACGGAATTGACGATGAGGTCGAATTTCTGTGGGACGATAGTCGGCAAGAGGGATCTCGATGGATCACGATGACACCGCACATGTGGCAAGACAAATTAGCCACGCTGAATTGGCAGAAGGCTATCGCCGGATGGCAGAAGATACGGAGCAGGAATTGGAAGCCGCAGAGTGGGCGGAAGCAATGATTGTGGACGCCTTGCTTTCGGACGCTGATCGACTCTGATGAACTTGAGTTCGACAAATGCTTAATGTTGATTTGGGAAAGCCGGGGTCTCTGTTGGGCATTCTGCTTTGCGTTTGCGCGCTGCTTTCAGCCCAACCCGCGAAGATCCCATCGACGCCGCTCAACGAGTCGGGACAGGTGATGCTTGCGGGGCGGTCGATGCCGTATGTGATTCGTCATTTGCCGGTGAGCTCGTTTCCGGAGCTTCCTGATGGAGTGGCGAAGGCGCTGATTGAGCGCGGCTGCCTGATTCCGCAGACCTACCAGGCGCATCGGCCAGAGAACGTTGTACAGGCAAGTCTGGAACGGGCGGGATCGACGGATTGGGCGGTGTTGTGCTCCGCGCAGGGGACGGTTTCACTGCTGGTCTTCTTTGGGAGTGCAACCGATGGAGAGGGCAGCGTAGCGCGAGCGCAGGTGCTCGCGTCGGCAGTAGAAACGGAACGGTTGCAGGTGCGCGGCGCGGACGGGGTGTTGGGGTTTAACTGGGGGATCGATCCGGCGACGCCGGAGCGGGTGCACGAGGCGCAGGCGGGGATGGACAAGCGGCCGGCGCGGGTGGATCACGATGCGCTGGCAGATACGCTAGTGGATCGGCACACGGTTTACCACTTCTATACGAAAGGCGCGTGGATAGCGCTGGCGATGCCGGATTGAGGACGCGAAGCGGGCAGGATTGAGCGGGACTGGCCGGCAGGATTGGCAAGCAGGACAAGCGAGAACAAGCGGGAGCGGAAGGAGCAGGAGAAGATGCCGGAAGCTGTGATTGTGAGTGCAGTACGGACGCCGGTGGGACGCGCGCCGAGGGGGGCTCTCTCGACAACGCGGCCCGACGATCTTGCCGCAATTGCATTGAGCGGAGCTTTGGAGCGGATTCCGAGCCTGGATCGGGCTGAGGTTGAGGACGTGATCCTGGGGTGCGCGCAGCCGGAGGGCGAGCAGGGGTGGAATATTGCGCGGTGGGCGGCGCTGCGGGCCGGGCTTCCGGTGGATGTGCCGGGGGTGACGGTGAACCGGCTGTGCGCGTCGGGGCTGGAGGCGGTGGCGCAGGCGGATTTGCGGATTCGGGCAGGCGGTGTGGGAGTGGTGATTGCGGGCGGAGCGGAGTCGCTAAGCCTGATTCCGATGGGAGGGATGAAGCCGAGCCCGAACCCGTATATGGCAGAGCACTATCCGGCGTCGCTTTTGACGATGGGGCTGACGGCGGAGCGGGTTGCGCGGCGGTTCGGAATTTCGCGCGAGGCGCAAGACGCGTTTGCGCTGGCGAGCCACAAGAAGGCACTGGCAGCGCAGGCAGAGGGTCGGTTTGCGGAGGAACTTATTCCCGTGGTGGTGACGACGGAGACGCCGGACTGGAAGCCAGGCAGGAAGGCTGGAAAGCCGGTGGTGACGGAGCGGGTTTTTGCCGCCGATGAGGGGCCGAGGGCGGACACGACAGCCGAGGCGCTGGCAGCTTTGAAGCCGGTGTTTGCTGCGCAGGGGACGGTGACGGCGGGCAACTCGTCGCAGACTTCGGATGGAGCGGCGGCGGTGGTGCTGATGAATGCGGATCGGGCGAGGGAGCGCGGAATCAAGCCATTGGCGCGGTTGGTGGCGTATGCGGCGACAGGATGTTTGCCGGAAGAGATGGGCATGGGGCCGGTGAAGGCGATTCCGAAGGCGCTGAAGCTGGCGGGGTTGGCTCTGAGCGACATTGGGCTGATCGAGCTGAACGAGGCGTTTGCCGCGCAGGTGCTGGCAGCGATCGAGGAGCTGGGACGGCAGGGATTGGCGATCGACAAGGAGCGGATGAACGTGAATGGCGGGGCGATTGCGCTGGGGCATCCGCTGGGATGCACGGGAGCGAAGCTTACGGCGACGCTGGTGCACGAGATGCGGCGGCGCCAAGTGCGCTACGGGATGGTGACGATGTGCGTGGGCGGGGGGATGGGCGCGGCGGGAATCTTCGAACTGCTCTGAGCGGGAGGCCTTCACTGTGCCCATTGACTCTGCCCAGTGAATCCCTTAACATCAGCGCCAAATCAGCAAACCAAAGAAAGCAGGCGTGTAGTGAAGACCTTGAGCAGATTTGTGGGACTATTCTGTGCCTTGGCTGTTTTCCTTCCAGTTGCCGGTTTTGCCCAGCTCGGACCAAGAGATGCAGCGAGCGGCCTGGCGAGCTGCGGCTGCTGCGGGACGTTTATCTTCATTCCCATCGCAGCCCTCGCGATCAGCATCGCTCTGCTGGTTTGGGTAGCACGCGACGCCAAGGCGCGTGGCATGGACAGCCCGGTGCTTTGGATGCTGGTTGTCTTCTGCCTTAACGTGATCGGATTGGTGATCTACCTGTTCTCGCGGCCGCAGGGAAACCTCATTCCGTGTCCGAACTGCGGCAACCAGCGGTTGCAGGCCAGCGTGAGATGCCCGCATTGCGGAATTGGCGGCTGAGCCCTTCATTGGCAGCGAAGGGTCCAGGACGCTGGCTCAGGAGGCCGGAGCCTTGGCTGGCAGCAATCCTGCTGCTGGCCTTGCTCTTTGGGGCGGACGCGATGCGTTCGCCACGCAACCAAGTCAGCGTGCGATTTTTTGAGGCGTCGGTTGATGGCTATCACCGGTTTATTCACCCGGTTACGGGCCACTTCCTCCGCTGCCGCTACTCGCCGACCTGCTCAGATTATGCCGTTCTGGCTGTGCGCAAATACGGTATCGCCAAGGGTGGTTGGATGAGCGTGCGGCGGATTGCCCGGTGCCGACCCAGCGTACCGATGGGAACCGTGGACCCGGTGCCGTAATGGCAAAGGGCGCCGGCCTGGTCGCGGAGCACCCGGAATTCGGCAGGGGCTAAAGCCCCACTTCCTTTTTTGGGGCCATTGGCGGCGCGGCTAAAGCCGCGCCCTGATACAAAACGCGACGCGGAAACCTTGATTCAACGGAAGAAACCGCGCAGAAACGAAAACAGCCGCGACGGAGCGGGGCTGTTCTTTTCCTGGTTTTGGAGAAGTGTGTGAGCGGTGCGAGCTGTTAGGCCTTGGCGGTGGCCAGGGTCTTGAGGCGGGCGTTGAGGCGGCTCTTGTAGCGGGAGACGGTGTTCTTGTGGAGGACGCCCTTCTGCACGCTCTTGTCGAGGGTGGAGACGGTCTCGCGATACTGGGTTTGCGCTGCCTTGACATCGCCCTTGGTGAGAGCTTCGCGCAGGGACCGCAGGCTGGTGCGGACGCGGCTGCGGTTGGCGCGGTTAACTTCAGTGCGCGTGACGGTCTGGCGGGCGCGCTTGAGCGACGAAACGTGGTTTGCCATGAATAATCCTTGATCTTGTCAGAAGATGATGCGGGTGCAGAATGCAAGCCGAGCCGCATCCCTCGCAATTTCTTAGTCTACGGGAGTTTTGGCTTAGGGTCAACGGCGGGGGCAGGGTATGGGTGTCGGGTATCGGGTGTTGGGCCGGGCTCCAGAAAGGCCCGCGGCTAAAGCCGGATTCATTTTAGGCCTTCATTTAGCGGCCTGAAGGCCGCTGCTCCCTCCGTGCTTAACCTCAGGGGCTAAAGCCCGCAGCTTCATTTGGGCGGCTTTGAGCACGACTAAAGTCGTGCCCTGACCCATGGCGCTGGCTCCCCGAGGAATAATGGCCCTGACTCCCCAAGGAGCGATTGAGAGAGGAGCAATTCAATCCGCCTCCCGCCTAGTCGAGGGTGGGGTGGTGGAGGTGGAAGCCGGTGGCTTGCTGGTAGGCGGCGGCGAAGGCGGCGAGTTTGGCTTCCTGAAAGTGAGCGGCGAGGAAGGTGAGGGAGACGGGAGTTCCGGGACCGCCGATGTCGTCGTGGTCGCCGTCGTCGATGGCGGGCGGGGCGGGGGCGTCAGGGCCGCGGAAGCCGTTGGGCAGGATGAGGGCGGGGTGGCCGGTGAGGTTGGTGGCGATGAGCTGGCGGTCGGTGGAGGGGGTGACGATGACGTCGACCTTCTCGAACAGGGCCGAGAGCTGGCGGACGGCCAGGGTGCGGGCGCGGTTGGCCTGGATGTAATCGACGGCGGGGTAGAAGCGGGCGGTGCGGAAGGCGTTGGGCCAGTCTTCGGGGCCCTGCTCGGTGAGGAGGCTGTCGCGGCCGGAGAGGGTGAGACCGTCGAAGGCGGCGGCGGCTTCAGCTGTGAGCAGGGGGACCATCGCATCGTAGGGGAGCGCCGGCAGCTCGACGGGGATCAGATTCACTCCGAGAGCGCGGAGCTTTTCGAGGGCGGCAGCGAGGAAGCGGCGGTCGTAGTCGGAGCGGGCTCGGGCGTCGCGGGCGGCGGAGTCGCGGGTGGCGCGGGCTTTGGCCTCGTCGGGGGATTCGTTGGGCTTGGGGGGCTCGGGCTTGAGGGACTCGGGTGGGTCGAACTCGGATTTCAGGTAGCCGATGCGGAGGGATTTCCAGTCGGCGTTTGGGCTTTGAAGGTACGGCGTCCAGTCGGCGGCGTGGGCGGGGACGGAAGTGTCCTTGCCATCGGGTCCGTGGATGACATCGAGGACGGTGAGGCAGTCGTCGACGGAGCGGGCGATGGGGCCGAGCTTGTCCATGGTCCAGCAAAGGGCCATTGCGCCGGTGCGGGGGACGAGGCCGAAGGTGGAGCGAAGGCCGGTGCATCCGCAGCGGGTGGAGGGGGATGAGATGGAGCCGAGGGTTTCGGAACCGATGGCGAAGGGCACGCAGCCGGCGGCGACGGCGCTGGCCGATCCGGCAGAGGATCCGCTGGAGCCGAGGGCGGGATTCCAGGGGTTGCGGGTGCGGCCTCCGAACCATTTGTCGCCCATGGCCAGTGCGCCGAGGGAGAACTTGGCGATGAGGACGGCGCCGGCGGCGTCGAGGCGCTGGACGACGGTGGCGTCTTCCGAGAAGGACTGGTGCTCGAAGCCGCCAGCGCCCCAGGTTGTTGGGTAGCCTTTAACGGCAAGCAGGTCTTTTGCGCCCCAGGGGATGCCGTGAAGGGGTCCGCGGTAGTGGCCGGCGGCGATCTCTTCGTCAGCTTTCCGGGCCTGGGCGAGGGCGCGCTCCTCAGTAAGGGTGATGACGAAGTGGAGCTTGGAGTCGTAGCGCTTAAGGAGGGCAAGAAACATCTGGGTGAGGGCGAGGGAGGTGATCTTGCGGTATTGGAGCAAGAGCCCAAGCTCTTTGACAGTGGCGAACGCGAGGTCCTCAATGCGTACCGGCGCATTTGGGATGGAAATGAGTTCGGCCTGGCCCCCTCCGAGGTAGTCAAACTTTTCGCCTTCGGCACAAGGTCCGAGGGGCCGGAGCTTTATCTCGTGCTCTGCCGGGAGCGGGTAGAAGACGAAGGCGGGCGGGATGGAGTTCGAGAGTTTGAGGGCACGGATGCCGGTAAGGGCGGTGCGCTGGTCGTTGAGGCCGTCGAGCATGAGCTTGACCTGGTCAGGGGGGAACGGGCCAACACCGGCGAGGGCAGCGGCCTGGTCGATCATCTCGGGGGTGATGGGCCGTAGCGCGCGTGGAGAGCCGTCGGGAGTTTTTTCCTGACTCTCGGCAGCGAGGGAAAAGAGGATGCCGGGCAGGAGGGCCGAGGTGATGCCAGCGCCGGAGCAGGCGGCGAGAAAGCCGCGACGATCGAGGTGAGTTTTCCTGGCCGTGGTGGTCATGGGCGAAAGGATAGCACTGCGCGCGGCGGGCACCTGCAGTGCGGCAGACGCGGCTTCGCCGCAGGACCGCCAAATCGCTGGAAACAGAGAGAGCGAAAGACTTGGCCAGATCCGGGGGCGCAGGCTTGAGGTTTCGTCGGGCGGGAGACTTATCGGCCAGCGACCTCGGACTTCACGGGAACCAAATGGCCATTCTCCTGACCGAGATTACAACTTTTGCGTTACTTACGTCACATCACACTTGAGTACTTTCAGTAATACAGGTAATCTATTAAGGCCAGACCTGAAGTAATATTTTGGTCGGTGATAGTAATCCCTTTGGAGGATTACCGTGAAGATTTTCAACGACGAATCCGGCGCCATGACTATATTGACGTCCGTGGGCCTTGGTGTCCTCATGGGTGCTATGGGGCTGGCCATCGATATTGGCAGCATCCACTATCGACAGCGCCAGTTGCAGACCGCTGCTGATTCCGCGGCGCTTGCAGCAGCTCTGGAGATTAGCAACTGCGGCAATACAACCTGCACCAACATGAACACGGCAGCGTCGAAGGCGTTAATAGAAGATGGCTACACTGCCTCTACCATCACTCCGACAGACAATGACTGCACAGTTCCCTCCTCGTCGGGGCTGGCCATGATCATCAATGTTGGTCCCTGCGTGCTGGGAACGAACGATCCGAACCACGGCAACAACAATGTCGCAGAGGTGGTAATTACCGACTCTCAAAGCACGATGTTTGCCGGCCTTATCGGAATGTTTTATGGCAACTCCGCCGGGATGTCAAAGATGAAACTGATAGCGCGGGCGGAAGCGGGCGAGGCATATATTGCCAGCGGTTCCAGCAACGGTGATTGCATTTACACGAAATCATTCGAATTCAATAGCTCCGACGGCAACTTCACCCTGACGAATTGCGGAATCTACGACGGCGGGAACCTTCAAACCGACAACGACGACAGCACGACAGCTTCGTTCTTCCTGTACACCGGAACGTGGAATCCTAACAACTGCAACGGCAGCTGCTCGTGGACGCTAGGGGATTCCGAGACCCAACCGTCGCACACCACTGCGACGCAGAGCGACCCTCTGGCTGGGTTAACGGCCCCCACCCAGCCGGCCAACTCCACAACCGCCGGCAACACCACGCCAAGTAGCGGCGCAACCCTGCAGCCCGGCTATTACCCGAACGGAGTTAATCTCAACTCGAATGTCTCCGTCAACCTAGCGCCCGGCTTTTACTGGATGAACGGCAGCATCAACGTCGACAGTGGCTCAACTCTTACGTGCACGGGATGCACGGGGGGGGTTAACGGCGTGACGCTCTATTTTGCCAACGGCTCGTTGCAGATGAACAGCAACAGCACCACCATCCAGCTTACCGCGCCCACGGTCAGTACGAACGGCTCGAACGCTAACATGTTGATTTGGGATCCCTCCAGCAACAGCTCGGGCATGACGATCGACACCAGCTCGTCGTCCCGCTTCACGGGAACCATATACATGCCGAGCGGGGAACTCACGCTCAACAGCGGCGCGGGCGTCACGATCAACGCCGCAGGAGTGGCGGCTGTGGATGTGGCCAATTTCATGGTGAATGACAGCGAACACTTTAACGTCACCGCCGTTTTACCGGGCACTGCGGTTGCTAATCCTCCGAAGCTGGGGACGTTTGCGCTTTTGGAGTAAGCATGAAGAGACGAAATCGATTCGGTCTGTTACGAGAAGAGTGCGGGGCCAGTCTCGTGGAACTGGGGCTCATATTTCCAGTATTTGCGCTGTTGTTGATTGGCGCTGTCGATTTTGGGCAGGCATATTTCATGGCGATAGAGGTCGCAGGTGCAGCGCAAGCGGCAGCGGTTTACGGGTCAGAGAATCCGACTGATACGGCCGGCATGAGGACCGCGGCCCAGGATGATGCGCCCAATGTGCCGGGCCTGTCGGTACAAACTCCCACGTATGGTTGTGAATGCGCCGACGGCAGCAGCTACAGCGCGAGCTGTGCAACCACTCCATCGTCGTGTCCGAACAGCCTTAACGTGATATACCGCGTGAACGTGGTGGTTAGTGGAACCTATACGCCGCTACTCAAGATGCCGGGGATCCCCGGCTTGACGTTTACCAGCACCGCGTCGATGCGCAGCGCAGGCAGCTAGAACGGGTCTCATAAACCCACTTCTTCGCGTAACGAAGATCATGAGCCCCGGCTTGTTGGCGGGTCTCACAGTCGAACGGACCGGCCTTCAGGCATTTTTGAGACCGGTTGTAGTCAACTGGGGGCTGGAAGGAATACACCTTGGATTTGTTGTGCTTGCCGGCTGGAGCGTTGGATGGCACGCCTGAAGGGCGTCCAGAAGCCGAGAAAAAGAGCACAAGGAAGGGCTGTCGATGAAGAAAAAAACCTCCATGCAGAAGCTCCATCGCCTGGCCCGCGAGGAGAGTGGTGCGGAACTGGTGGAATTCGCCCTGACTTCGTTGATGCTGATGGGCCTTTTGTTCGCCGTTTTTAATTGGATTCTGGGGATGTACGTGTATCACACTATGACCTATGCGGCGCAGCAAGCCACGCGCTTTGCAATCGTGCGCGGCTACACCTGGAGCAAGAACACGTCCGAACCTTGTGGGACTTCGGCGCCTCCGAACTTCACGGTGCCATACAACTGCACGGCCACCGCCACCGATATTCAGAATTACGTTCAAAGCCTGGCGAGCCCGGGGGTTGTGCCAAGCGGTCTGACGATTAACACGACGAGTTCGTATGTTTGGCCGGGAACGACGCCCGCCTGCACGTCGAGCTGCAGTGCCTGCTCGACGCACGCCAACAGTCCCGGCTGCCTGGTGAAGGTAACAGTTAACTACAACTTCAGTTTTATGCCCTTAATGAAGTTGTCCGCCCTGCCGATGCAAGCCACGTCGGAAAAGGTGATTGAAGAATAATATCCGGCGCTCACCGAAAAACGCAGACCTTTGTTAGGCAGGGTTGTCACGGACCTTAGATGTCGAGGTTCTTGACGTCGAGGGCGTTGTCTTCGATGAATTTGCGGCGG
>CAYWSR010000055.1:0-24006 GCA_964460385.1 uncultured Occallatibacter sp.
GATCTTCCGCATGTACACGCGCTTTGCCGAGCAGCACCGCTGGAAGGTGGAAGTGATGTCGCTCTCGGAATCGGGCGTCGGCGGTTACAAGGAAGTGATCGCCATCATCGAGGGCGACCGCGTTCACTCGCAGCTCAAGTGGGAGTCGGGCGTACACCGCGTCCAGCGCGTGCCGGAAACCGAAACCCAGGGCCGCGTGCACACTTCGGCCGTCACTGTTGCCGTGCTGCCCGAGGCCGAGGAGGTTGACATCAAGATCGAGGCCAAGGACCTGCGCATCGATACCTTTTGCTCGTCGGGACCCGGCGGCCAGTCGGTAAACACAACATATTCAGCCGTGCGCATCACCCATATCCCAACCGGTACCGTGGTGAGCTGCCAGGACGAGAAGTCGCAGATCAAGAATCGCGAGAAAGGGATGCGCGTTCTGCGCTCGCGGCTCTACGAAGTGGAGATGGAAAAACAAAACGCTGAGTTGGCCAGCGCGCGCAAGCAGCAGGTGGGCTCGGGCGACCGCGCCGAGAAGATTCGCACCTACAACTTCCCGCAGAACCGCCTCACCGACCACCGCATCGGTCTCACGCTGCACCAGCTTGACCTGATCATGGAAGGCCGTCTGCAGCCTGTGGTCGATGCACTCATCGCGCACTTCCAGGCCGAGCAGCTCAAGGCCGACACGCAGGCGGCGTGAGGACGGAATCCATGCAGACAATCTCGGTGAGTTCATTGAAGCTTCGCGCCATGGTTACTGAGGGAGAGCATGCGCTCGCTCAATCCCCGCATCCTGAACGCGCTCGACGCGACGCGGAGACCCTGCTTCTGCATCTGATTCAAAGGCGCGATCCCGAGAAAAACAGCGCTTGGCTGATCGCGCATGGGAACAACTCGACTTTCGTCGGCAATGAGTTTCAGACGCTCATCAATCGCCGTTTGTCTGGCGAGCCCATCCAATACATCACCGGCAAGACCGAATTCTATGGACTGCCGTTTCGCGTATCGCCTGCCGTGCTGATTCCGCGACCGGAGACCGAGCACCTGGTCGAGGAAGTGCTCAAGCGGGCGGCGACATTCGCGCATCCGCGCATCCCGCCTCTACGTATTCTTGACATCGGCACCGGCTCGGGATGCATCGCCGTCGCACTCGCTCGGCACCTGCCCCACGCAGGCATCACGGCGATTGATATTTCCTCCGAAGCGATCAGCCTCGCTCGGGAGAACGCCGCCTTGAATGGAGTTGCAGACCGAATCCGCTTTCTTGAGGGCGATCTGCTCGCTCCAGTCGCCGGCGAACAGTTCGAAATGATCGTGAGTAACCCGCCCTATGTCCCCACCGCCGACCGCAGCTCCCTCTCGGTCGAGGTCCGCGACCACGAACCCGCGCTCGCCCTCTTTGCCGGACCGGACGGCCTCGACATTTACCGGCGGCTGATTCTCGCGGCATACGCGGCCCTCGTCCCCGGCGGACTGCTCTTGCTCGAGATCGGCTTCGGCCAGCGGGTGGCCGTCGTGGCCCTCCTGGCGGCAGCGGGCTTCGAATCGATTGAAGCCTTCCCCGACCTGCAAGGCATTCCCCGCGTCGTCTGCGCCCTGCGCGGCCACGCGTAGCGACACAGCCCAATGCTTTAAACTTCATTCCGGAAAGGAACCACCCCATGCCATCTTCCCAGGGTTATGCCGCACAGTCCGCTGAGTCTTCGCTTGCGCCTCATGCATTTACGCGCCGCGAGCCCGGCCCCACCGAGGTGACCATCGACATTCTCTTTTGCGGCGTATGCCACTCCGATCTGCACATGACGCGCAACGAGTGGAACAACGCCGTCTACCCGATGGTCCCCGGACACGAGATCGTCGGGCGCGTCAGTGCAGTTGGCAGCGCCGTCACCAAGTTCAAGCTCGGCGACATCGCCGCTGTCGGCGTCATCGTTGATTCCTGCCGTCACTGCGCTCCTTGCGGCCGCGGCGAAGAGCACTTCTGCGCCGAAGGCGCAACGCTCACCTACGCCGCCAAAGATCGCGTGGACGGATCAACCACCATGGGCGGCTACTCATCAAATTACGTAGTAGACGAGCGCTTCGCCCATCGCGTGCCCGCGAATCTCGACCTGGCCGCCGTCGCGCCGCTGCTCTGCGCCGGCATCACCACCTATTCCCCGCTGCGGCACTGGAACGTCGGCCCCGGCAAAAAGGTCGGCATCGTGGGCCTCGGCGGCCTCGGCCACATGGCGCTCAAGTTTGCTCACTCCTTCGGCGCCCATGTCGTTCAATTCACCACCAACCCCCGCAAGCGCGACGACGCCATCAAGCTCGGCGCAGACGAGGTAGTCGTCTCCACCGACTCCGCCCAGATGAAGCCCCACGAGCGCTCATTTGATTTCATTCTGGACGCGGTCTCCGCTCCGCACCGCCTCGACGATTATCTGCCGCTGCTCAAGCAGGACTCGACGCTCACCCTCGTCGGCCTCCCGCCCGAACCACCTTCTTTTGCGCCCTTCAACCTGATCCGCGGCCGCGTCTCCATCGCTGGCTCCATGATCGGCGGCATGCCCGAGACACAATCCATGCTCGACTACTGCGGCGAACACAACATCGTATCCGAGGTCGAGGTCATCCCCATCCAGAAGATCAACGAAGCCTACGCCCGCATGCTCAAACAGGACGTGAAATACCGCTTCGTCATCGACATGAGTACGCTGAAGTAAATACGATTCCCTGGCTGTCCGCTATGCAGATGCCGCAAGCCGCCACCAACGCAACGATCGATCTTCGCGCCTTGGGCTGCATTGCCCGGCGGCTATCGGCACTTCTGCTGGCAGCCGCCGCGGCCGCAAGCGCTCAGGCTCCCTCCGCCAAGCCGGGCGAAACAACTGCCGCCCGTCCGGTACTTGTAGCGCGGGCCGGGGGAACTTTGTCCGCGGGCGCAATGGCCGTGGAGCCGCATGGAAAGTGGTTTGCAACCGTAGCAGCAAGCGGGGCCATCACCATCTGGTCGACAAAGGATGGCAGTGAATACAGAACGTTCCAGCCATTCCAGGCATATACACAATTCTTGCTTCAGCGACTTGCAGTGGCCTCGGACGCGACCACCATCGTTCTTGCCGGATCGACCCAGGTTCATCTTATCGACGTCAACACAACGCAGGAGATCCGGCAGTTTTCGCTCTTTGCCAACCAGGCCGGACCCTGGAGTATCGCTGCGCATCCGAAGCAAATGGTTCTCGCGGCCATCGACCAGCAAGGCAATGCCAGCGTGGTTTCGCTGCAGGATGGCCATGAGCTGTTCCACGCCAATTTGCCGACGCACCCTAACGGGGGACTTCTTTTCTTACAGGTAAAGTTCTCGCCAAATGGCAACCTCCTTACGATCGCAACGGAATCTGCCTTCGAGATTTGGGACTGGGCGGCAAATCGGCGCATCCTCTCCCTCGACGCGCATTCGCTCCATGCCCACAATCTCTCCCGCGCGGTGACCTGGCAAGACGGGAACGTCCCCAGGCAGTCCACTGCGGAAGATCGGCATTATTTCTGGTTTACCGGATCGTCCTTCTCTCCGGACGGTCGCCACCTGGCGCTGTGTTCCAAGGACGAGCTCACGATCCTCGATGTTCCTTCCGGAAAAAGATCCGCGCCCAAACCAATTAAGAGCGGCATGATGCCAGGGTGCCTCTACCTCGACAATGACCGTGTTGCACTTCCCCAGGACAACCTCGACGTCAACATCCTGACCCTAAGTACCGGCGCAACGCAGAATCTGCCGAACATGAATCTTGGGGGATTTCTGCCCGTCCCGGCCAGCGATCTCGGCCTGGTGCTCGCGAACTCGATTCCGAGCCTGATCAATTTCCGGACCGGAGAAGGAAAGACGCTGGTCGCGAACGCGCGAGGGCCAAACTCGCTGGCATTTACCTCCGATGGAAAACAGTTGCTGTGGGACACCTGGTATAAGCCGCTGACCTCATGGAACCTGGCATCGGGCGAGGCTCTGAAGTTCCCGGGAGCGGGACGGATTTCATTTTCAGCCATCAGTGGTAACGGTAAGACCATGGCCTATGTGGATGAGATCGGTGGCAAAATCCGCTTATTCGATCTCTCGACCGACCGCGAATTGGCCCCAATCCTCACCAAATTCAGCAGTTTTGTCAGGTCTACTCTCTCGTTCAGCTTCGATGGCGATCTCCTCGTCTGCGCCAAGGGAGAAACAGCCGGCGTTGAGATCTTCTCGGTACCGGACCGGCGCACGATTGCAAGCGTCGCGGCCGATCATCCGCAGAGCGTGGCCATGGCGCCGGACGGAAAGCAATTCGCCGTTGCCGACCGCTCCGGAACAACAATCTACTCGACTGAATCACCGCCGAAACATCTACGAGTGATTCCGACTCTCAAGGCGGACGGCGTGAATGCGAATCTACCGCCCAGTTCGCTCAATTTCTCGCCGGATGGCAAGTGGCTGGCGGTCCTTGAGGGACTCGGCGTGCGGTTGTTCTCCATCGGCCAGGCGGCTGCGCCCGGCGCGGCAGATGGAAAAACAATCGGCCCATCCTCAAACCTCTGCATGGCCTTTTCCCCCGACAGCCGAAGGATCGCCTTCACGGGATGGCCCAATGGCGTCGAGGTGCACGATGTTGCAACGGGAATGACCGTCTTTCGCGACGAGACAAACCTGACGAGTTGCCCACTTGCCTTCAGTCCGGACGGAAACCTGCTGGCACTTTCCACGATGTACGGCGTGCAGGTGGTCAAGGCGGGCTCGGGGAGCGTGGTGGTCACACTGTATCTCTACGGCGATGAGGACCACCTTGACTGGCTGGCGGTAACGCCCGACGGCCTGTTCGACGGTACTCCCGGCGCCTGGTCGCAGCTGGGTTGGAGGTTCTCCGGGAACACGTTTGACGTAGATCCGGTGGAGATCTTCTTCCGCGAGTTCTTCCGGCCCGGCTTGCTTGCCGATATCTTCGCGGGCCGAAAGGTGGACCCTCTGGCCGATCTTGCGCAGGTTGACCGCCGTCAACCCGAAGTGAAACTGAGCGCCGCCGGCGACAGTTCCCAGCCAATGACAGCGCGCCAGGTGCATCTTGAGCTTGAAGTGAACGAATCCCGGGATAAAGCAGCTGCGGGCGCGCGTACAGGCGGGTCCGGCGCGCGAGATCTGCGCTTGTTTCGCAACGGTACGCTGGTGCGGGCGTGGCGCGGGGACCTGCTGCTGGATGCAAAGGGCCACGCTGCGCTCAACGCGGATGTTCCCATCGTCGCCGGCGAGAATCGCTTCGTGGCATATGCATTCAACCGCGACAACGTGAAGAGCGTGGATGCTGCCCTTTCGGTCAAAGGCGCCGATTCTCTTGAGCGGCAGGGCACGGCGTATGTGGTGGCGATCGGCATCAATGAATACGCGGCCCATGGGGCCAACCAGCTGAGGAACCTGGCCTATGCCGAGGCCGATGCCGGCGATTTTGGCGCGGAGTTCGCAAAGCAGCAGAAACGGCTCAGGCAGTTTGGCGCTGTAAAGCTGATCTCGTTGCTGGGGGCAAACGCCACGCGCGCCAACATCGTGCAGGCCCTCAGCAGCCTGGCCGCCTATGTGCAGCCGGAAGATGGCGTGTTTGTCTTCTATGCCGGGCATGGCGTGGCTGCGGGCGATCACTTCTACCTGCTGCCGCAGGACTTCAATCCGCGCGTAGCGCTCGACGATCCGCAAGCCAACACGCTTTCAGAGGTTGACCTCAGCCGCCTGCTTGAGCCCATTTCGCCTGCGCGCAGTTTCCTGGTGATTGACGCATGTAACTCGGGCGAAGCGCTTGGCGGGGACAAGTTTGTGGTGGGGCCAATGAACTCAACTGGCCTGGCGCAATTGGCTTATGAGAAGGGCCTGGATATTCTTGCTGCCTCGCAAGGCGATGAATCCGCGATGGAATCCGATGGCCTTGCGGGCGGGCATGGTTACCTGACCTATTCGCTCGTCGAAGAGGGCTTGAAAAGCCAGATAGCGGCGCAGGATGGCGCAGTGCTGCTGCGTCCGTGGTTTGAGTTTGCGAGCCGCCGTGTGCCCAGCCTGCAAGCCTCAATGGAGCAGATGCTGCTGACTCAACCGGATCCGGGCGCGGCCAACAAGCCGGGAACGCGGGGGTTTCTGCTCTCGAAAAAGCCCCGGGCTGATGAGCAGGGACGCCAACATCCCCGCGTCTTCTATCGGCGTGAGCCGGAGGCGGATCCGTTTGTGGTCGCCAAACCCGCTGCGGCGCCTTCGCCGCAGAATCATTGACGCATCGACGCGGCTTCAGATTGCGCCATCCGCCATTGCACGCCATCGTCAGCCTGGATTGCCGGCTTCAGTGACCTGGTCCACCCGCCCCGTCTTGCCCAGGTCTTTGTAGAACCCCAGGTCTTCGCCCGTCAGGCTCTTCGCAATGTAGCTGATCTGGCCGTAGTGCAGGCCAAAGTGCTCCACCACCTGGTAAACGGCATCGAGCCCACGCACGTGGTAGCCCTGAATCTTGTACGGCGCGAGCAGCTCTTCAGCGGTCAGTCGCCCCAGCACCTTGTCCGCCTCTTCGATCGTCGCTCCCAGCCGCGCCAGCAACTCGCCCGCCGCCATCCCGCTCGCCGCGGCGAACTCCGCAGGCCGATCGCGGCCATCGTCCTTGCCGTTGAACGAGTCCACCAGCCACTGCCGTACGTTCCCGTTCAAATGCAGAATCAAATTGCCGATGCTGTTGCTCGCGGCGTTGGGCCGCCACCACACCTGCTCTTCGGTCAATGGCCCCACCGCGGCCTGCAACCGCGGCCAGTACTGTCCGATCAGCTTGTCGCGCGAAAACTTGAGAAACAGTTCTGCCAGTTCAGCATCTGAAGGCTGCATGCGGATTTCCTCCACCAGAACTATTGTGCAGCCTGCCCGGCCTCCTGCCACGCATTCTCTCCGAATTCCTACTGACGTATTGCCGTGGCTTGCGAGGCGGGCGTTGCCTGCCAGGCGGGCGCAAGCATAGAATTCCGCCTGAAATCGTTTTCACCTAATTCGTTTTCTCTGTACTTCATTTCCATTCACGCCTCTTCTAGGAAGGTCCCATCATGCGCATCTCCGCCTCGCTCTTTCTTGCCGTGCTTGCCTGTGCCACATTCGTCTCCGACCCCACCGCACCCGCTGCCGCGCAACCAGCGCCGAAGGCCGCGCCCAAGGCCGGCCCCAAGTCTGCCCCCAAGCCCGCATCGACGCCCGCCCCTGTCACGGCAGCCACTCCGCCGATGGGCTGGAACAGTTGGAACTTCTTTGCCGGCAAGGTCAACGACAAGGACATTCGCGCCGCTGCCGACAACCTGGTCGCCACCGGCATGAAAGACGCCGGCTACATCTACGTCAACATCGACGACACCTGGGAAGGCGACCGCGACGCCGACGGCGTCCTCCACACCAACCCCAAGTTCCCTGACATGAAGGCGCTGGCCGACTACGTTCACTCCAAGGGCCTCAAGATCGGCATCTACTCCGGCCCCGGACTCAAAACCTGCGGCAATTATGCCGCCTCGCTGGGCCACGAGGAGCAGGACGCAAAGATGTACGCCGAGTGGGGCATCGACTACCTCAAATACGACGAGTGCAGCTTCACTCAAGACGTATTGGAAAAGCAGGCCCCCGGCGACAAGGCCGCGCAGATGCGCCTCATGGTTGCTGCCTACGAAAAGATGGGCAAGGCTCTCAAGGCAACCGGTCGCCCCATCGTCTTCTCGCTCTGCCAGTATGGCTGGGACGCCGTGTGGGAGTGGGCGCCCGCGATCGGCGGCAACCTGTGGCGCACCACCGGCGACATCAACCCGCGCTGGGATCGCATCTACGCCATCCTTTCCCAACAGGCGGGCCTCGCCTCGTACGCGGGCCCCGGCCACTGGAACGACCCCGACATGCTCGAGGTGGGCAACGGCAAGCTCTCGCTCCAGGAAAACTGGTCGCACTTTGCCATGTGGGCAATGCTGGCATCGCCGCTGCTCGCCGGCAACGACCTGCCCAACATGAAGCCCGAGATCAAGGCCATCCTCACCAACAAAGACGTCATTGCCATCGATCAAGACCGGCTGGGCCGTCAGGGCACGCGCGCTTACTCCGACGGCGAGGTCGAGGTCTGGACCCGACCTCTCTCCGGTGGAGCGCTGGCCATCGCCGTTCTCGACGCCGGCGACTCGCGCTACGCCACGCATCCCTTCCATCTCGATCTGGCCAAGCTCGGCCTCCACGGCCCCCAAAAAGGCAAAGACCTGAAGACCGGCCAGGACATTACCCTCACCAACAAGATGCCGATTGAAATCGCCAGCCACGACACCCTGCTGGTCCGCATCGCCGCGCCGAAGTAGTTCGTTGCCACCCAGTACACAAGAATCCTGCCATGGCCAGCCCGAAAAAATGAGCAGCTTCCTCCACGCCGAAGCGGCGCGGAAATGTCGATCAACCCGCGACTCGCGCTCAACCTCTCAGCATCGTGGGCTAGGACGAATGACGCAGCATGCCTTCAACCCTGCTGACTCACGCCGGAAACACCAGGCACCGCGTGTGAGTTACTGGGCTTGCCAGTCCAGAGCGTAGACGTCCTGGGTCCCGGTGTCGCGCAGCAGAAGCGGCGAATCGTCGGGAGCCATCCCCAGCCAGATGCTCCAGTAGCCCGCTTGGCGGAAGTTCTTCAAGTCCGCGACCTCCTCGATCTTGCGGTCGCGAATGCGAATCCGCATCACCGACGGGTGATCCGCCTCATGGAGGAAATAAACATAGTCTCCGTTCTTCGACCAATTGGGGAAACCCATGCTGACCTTCGCAATCTCCTCCCACTTCTGAGAGGCGAAATCGAAGAGCATCAGGCTGCGGGATCCGAACGGCATCGCAATCAGATATCGACCATCCGGCGACCAGCGGGTCGAGAAAAGGCCCTTTGAATCCGGCAGCGTTGACATCTGGTGGGTACTCAGGTCGAGGACCCGGACGGCGCTGTTGGGATCGGCCGGAGCGGCGCCGAAGGCAATTTTGGTTCCGTCTGCCGACCATGTGGGGTCGAATTCTTCCCGTGGGTCTTCCGGGATCAGTTCGCGCGGCGTTCCGCCATCGGCCGCGACGGTATACAGCTTCGACTTCTGGCCGGGCAACATGCCATAGAACGCGATCTGCTTGCCATCCGGAGACCAGGTGGGAAGTTCGGGCATAAGCGGCGGGAAGGAGAGCTGAACTCGCTGGCTTCCATCTGCCTTGCTCTTCCACAGCGTTGTATCCGGATAGCTGACATAGGCCACCCACCCGCCATCTCTGGAGAAGCTGACGCCATCGGCTGAAATCCCGGAAAGAAACGGCGCGAAGGTTGCGGATTTCGTATCGTAGCGAGTCAGTTCTCCGCGCGACAATGCCCCCACCACGAACAACTTCTTGCCATCCTTGCTGGGCAGTGCCGAGAAGAAATACATCGGCCCCGAAGTCAGCTGGATGGGCTCGCTGTCAGCTTTTCCAAACCAACGCCCTTTCTCCTGACGGGCCCAGATGTTTCCTCTCGAACCGAAAAGAAAATACTTCCCGTCCGCAGTCCATCGGCCGCAGCACTCTTGCGGCGGAGTGTGCCAGCCGGGCAACAGGAGATGCGCATCCTGCCCGTCCGCGTTTACCTGCCATAGCTCGCCCCCGGAACCTGTTGTGGATGCGTTGGTGAATCGAATCGCCTTACCATCCGCGGACCATGCAGGAAAGTACGCATTGTTCGGCACGGTAAAGACCTTGTGAGGCTCCGAGCCGTCACTCTTTGCCACATACACGTCGGACCCATCCGTATATGCGATCATTTGCCCATCGGGCGACCAGGCAGCGCCACCTCCCGAGGTCTCGCCCAGTCTGCGTGGTGACCCGCCCAGCGCAGGCACCACCCAAAGTGGTCCTTTGAACTCGGTTTGCCCCACCTCGTCCGCGACCAACAGATCCGCGCCATCGGGGGAGACCGCGAGAAGCCGCATGGTCGGGACGGGAACCGCGACGCCAGCCACCTGGCCGCCGGAAGTGGAAACCTGCGCGACTCCAGAACCTGAGGTTTCACTCAGGTAAAGCCTGGGTCCGTCCGTCCCGACGAGATTCTTTGAAATGCCGTCCTGAGTGATCTGGACGTAGCCCGATACTTTGGGCTGAGGCAGAGGGCGAGATTGCACGTAGAAAAAGATCGCGACGGCGGCAACGGCCACGCCGCCCACGATTGCCCATCTCTTCCATCGAGCGCCGCTCGACGCGGCGATGGCGGCGGGGCCGGACGCGCTGCTCGCGACGGCCGCCGCCGAAACCTCGCCGCTCACCGCGGATGCCGATATCGCAGAGCGTCCCGAATCCGTGTCGCGCTTCAGCCGCTGCAGGTCGGCCCGCATCTCCGCCGCACCCTGATAACGCAGATTGCGGTCCTTCTCCAGAGCCTTGTCGATGATGCGTTCGAGTTCGGCTGGAACAACGGGATTCAGCCGCACAGCAGGAACGGGCGTCGCATCCAGGATAGCTTTGAATATCTCCGCGGTACTGCCCCCTTGAAACGGGAGCGCGCCGGTCGCCATCTCGTAGAGCACGGCGCCGAACGAGAACAGATCGCTGCGGGCGTCGAGGTCTTTGCCTCGCGCCTGCTCGGGCGACATATAGGCAATCGTGCCCAGCGTAGAACCTGGGCTGGTGAGCTGCGCTTCGGTGGCAGCCACGGTTGCCGTCTGCCCGGAAGAGCCGGCCGGGGTGACCTTGGCCAAACCGAAGTCCAATATCTTGGCGTGCTCGCGCTTGGTCACAAAGATGTTCGCAGGCTTGATGTCGCGGTGAACAATCCCCTGGGAATGCGCGGCGTCCAACCCATCGGCAATCTCGATAGCAAGGGAGAGCGCGGTTTCTGTATCCAACGGCCTTCCCGCAATCAGATGCTTCAGCGTCATCCCTTCAAGAAACTCCATGGCGATGAACGACTGCTCGCCATGCTTGCCGATTTCGTAAATGGTGCAAATGTTGGGATGATTCAGAGCCGACGCGGCACGCGCCTCGCGGCGAAACCGCTCCAGGGCCTGCGGGTCGCGCAATAGCTCATCGGGCAGGAATTTGAGCGCCACAAAGCGGCCCAGGTCGGTGTCCTCAGCCTTGTAAACAACGCCCATACCGCCGCCGCCAAGCTTCTCGACGATGCGGTAATGCGAGATGGTCTGGTCTATCACTTACTCGCTTGTCCCCTTGCGGTTGCTTCATCTTACGGTTGCAATCCGGGACAGTCAACGAAATGTGAACCTGGCGCCGCCGCGTTGCCCTTGAGACGTTCATGATGTTGCAAGCTCACAGCCGAAGTGGTCCCCAACCAGGCATTTCACGATTTACCCAGGATTGAATCGCTCCCGGATTATCGGCAGCTGGCTCGCCCTTGACCGTCAATGAACCGAAGGTGCCCCATCCATTCCACATCCTCACCGTGGAATGGGCGGGCAGACCATGCCCCCGGGCGTGTCTTCCTCTTCTTACCCTTCCAAAATGATCGGGTGCCCCATCCTTCGGCGATCCCCGGGGTCCCCGGCGACAGGTCTTCGTTGCTGGGGTGGTCTGGCGAAGGGTGGGAGACCAGAGAGCCGGAACCGACGCGACGCCCCGGAGGGGCGACAAGAGAGTAGCCCCGGGTGAACCCTGAGGGAAACGAAGGGGCAACCCGGGGAAAGCCGCCCAAAAGAACACCTCGCGCCCCGTAGGCGGCGCGGCGAAACCTTGCACCTTCATCCCCGAGCAAAAGGAGCGAAGGGTGGGTGCCCCATGTCTCGCCTTTGAGACATGGGACCTCACCCGGGCACAAACGCCAGCCGCTTCGCCTCAAGATCTGTCAGCAGATTCCAGTGCCGCGCCTTGGCCAGGCGCTTGCTCCGGAGCCGCTTGCGCTTCTTTTCGCTCATCGATTCATCGCAGAGCGTATCCTCGGCCGCTAGACGCGAGCGCTCAATCGCCATCTTCGCTTCCTCCAGCAGCTTCCCTTGCGATGGGTCCCGCAGAGTCTTTGCAAGGGCCCCCGCCACATCCACCACGAACCCTAGACGGTTCTGCCGGTTGTGGAGCTTCGCCTCCCGCAACAGCCACTCCCAGTCGAGATCGGCATACGTCAGCACCACGAACGGAAGCGCCTCCACCACGCCTCTCTCCAGCACGTCCTGGTCGATCGCCATAAAAATCAATCGGGCCGGATTGTATTTTGGCTTGCCCTTGCGCTCGAACCGCGGATAGCCCAACGCGCCAAGCTCGGCCTTGAAACCCTTCTCGTCCAACGCGGCCCGGCGTCCGCCCTTGAGCGGCAGCGCCGTCGCCGCCAGCCGGAACACCCTGACTGCCCTCGCCGCGAGCTCCTCCGTCACCGGGCGAAGCCCTCGCTCCAGCATCGACAGATACGCCTGCGTCAGGCCCAGCTTCGCGGCAGCTTCCGCCTGCGTCAGTTTGGCTTCCTCGCGTGCCGCCTTCAGCGCTTCTCCGGTCAATGTGATCCCCCTCACCCAATATAACAACAGTTGTTATGAAAAATGCGCATTTTTGACAAAAAAGGTCATTTTTCAGTGCAATTAAAATCATTCGTTTAAACGAGTTTCCGCCTGTTCCCCGCCCCGCTCCACCGCCCCGAATGGCGTCCACGCCCCCCCCCAAAAAAATTCCTCCCCGGATTTGCGTAAAATTACCCCCGCCCGGCGCACAATGCAGGCATGACCAAGAGCCAAAGCAACGGGGCCTGTTCTGTTCTCTGTTCCCTTCGTCCCCGCTCCTCACACCCCCAAACCGCCTTGATCCAAATAGTCAAAAACACATTCAAATCATGGCATAAACCCTTTGGCTCCAGTCGCTTATCCACGAATGTCGTAACCATGCCACCCCCTGTGGAAAACAGCGGGGTGGGCGCGCATGTACCTAAAAATAAAGGGTTTATGGAAATGGACCAGTCAAAAAAACGGCCAGATTTCAACCGAAAAACACCCGTTTTCAGCCCAAAAGCAGCCAAAAATGGCCGAAAAAGGGGCAATTCAGCCGTTTTTCACTCGCTCACTTTTTCGCCGATTCACTGCTCTTCAAACTGTGAACTGCGACCTGTGAACTGATTTATTCCGCCCGTCCGAGGCAAACCGCAAACCAGCCGTCGGCATCGGTCCAACAGCCCACGGGCGCAAAGCCGGCATTCTCGAGCATTCGTTCCGCCTGGCCCGGCGCGTACTTGTAGCTGTTCTCCGTATGGATCCGCTCGCCGGGGCCAAAATCCACATCGAGGCCCAGCGCGCGAATATGCACCTTCTGCGCCGAGAGGCTTTCGAGATACATCTCCATGCGCGAGTGCACCGGGTCCCAGATTGCCTTGTGGCGGAAAGCGCGCAGGTTGAAGTTGGCGCCGAGTTCGCGGTTGAGCCGCGCCAGCAGGTTCAGGTTGAACTCGGCTGTCACGCCGGCCGCGTCGTCATAAGCGGCGAGAAGCGTGGGAACATCCTTGACCAGGTCGACGCCGAGCAGCAGTCCGTCGCCGGGACGAAGCGCCTCGCGAACGCGCGCGAGCAACCGGGCCGCATCCTCCGGATCGAAGTTGCCGATGCTCGAACCGATGTAGAGCACCAGCCGCCGCTCATCGGGACCTTCGCCATCGAGGTCCAGTCCATGCACGTAGTCCATCACGCGCGGAGCCACGGTGACGCCGGGAATCTCCTGCAAAATCCGCTCACGCGCCGCTTCGAGTGCGGTCGCGGAGACGTCGACCGGCTCGTAGAGAACCTTTCCCTGCGCGGCAATTGCCGCGGCCAGTAGCAGGCGCGTCTTGTCTGCCGAGCCCGCGCCGAGCTCGACAATGCGGAGTTGCTTCCCTTCCGCCGCACGCGCAATCATCTCGTTTGCATGGGCCGCCAGAATGCCGCGTTCCGTTCGGGTCAAGTAGTACTCAGGCAGTTCGGTAATCTTCTCAAAGAGCAGCGAACCGGCCTCGTCGTAGAAAAGCCAAGGCGGCAACCGGCGCGGGCGAGTCGAGAGCCCTTCACGCACAGCTGCAGCGACCGGACTTGCATCTATCGGCTCGGAAACAGTCGTCTCCTGGGTGGCGCCAACTCTGACTGCGGTCACAGGGTTCATGAGTCACTTGGATGCAGCAACGAATGCGAGGCTTCATTAAGACTACGGATCAATTCGAAGTCTGGATGCAGTGTTTGGGCTCCGGGGCGCGCAAAGAGTCACTGCGCCAGGCGAATCCCGGAGAACTGCCAGCGCGTCTCGGGAGTGAAGAAGTTGCGGTAGCTGGCGCGGATATGGGCCGCGGAGGTGACACACGAGCCGCCGCGCAACACCATCTGGCCGCTCATGAATTTGCCGTTGTACTCGCCAAGCGCGCCCTCCAGGGCCCGGAATCCGGGATAGGCGAGATAGGCGCTCGCGGTCCACTGCCAGCAGTCGCCAAAGAGGCTCGACGCATCGCCTGAGGCAACGGGAAGAAGATTTCCGGAGTCGAGCAGATTCCCCTCGACCGGCAAGTTAGCCGCGGCAGCCTCCCATTCAAACTCGGTAGGCAGCCGCATCCCCGCCCAGCGGGCGAAAGCATCGGCTTCAAAGTAACTGACCTGACTGACCGGCGAATCTTTGACCTCGTCGAGAGAGAACTCGCCGCGCAGGGTGAAGACGGACCAGCCTTTTTCGTTTTGAGTCCAGTAGAGCGGAGCTCGCCAGCCGTTTGCCTTAACGGCATCCCACCCGGCAGAGAGCCACAGCTCCGGCCTCTCGTATCCGCCATCCTCAATGAACCCCGCGAACTCGCCGCATGTAGTTAGCCGGCTGGAAAGCTTGTAGGGCTCGAGCCAGACGCGGTGGCGTGCGAGTTCGTTATCGAAACAGAACCCCTCGCCGGTGTGGCCAGACTCGGAAAGCCCTGAGGGAAAACTCAGCCACGCCCGCTCTCTTCCACCGGCGGATCTAGAAGGATCGACCCACGCCGAATCGCGATGGTAGGCAGGCCGCAGGGGATTCGAAAAGAAAGCATGCAGGATATCGGTCAGAAGCAGCTCCTGGTGCTGCTCTTCGTGGTTGGCTCCTAATTCGATGCGTTGAACGGCTTCGGGCACTGGATTGCGCTCGAGCAGGAGACCTATGCCGTGGTCGACGTGTTCGCGATAGCGCAGAGCTTCATCAAGTCCGGGGCGGGAGAACGAAGCGCGGAGGCGTTTTTCAGGAATGGCAGAAAAGCTCTGGTAGTAGCTGTTGAAGAGCCATGTGAAGTCTTCGTTGAAGGCGCGGTAGCCGGGCAGGAATTCGCGCAGCACAAACGACTCAAAGAACCAGGTGGTGTGCGCCAGGTGCCACTTCGCCGGAGACGCTTCAGCGCACGACTGCACCATCATGTCTTCCGGCGTGAGCGGCGCGCACAGTTCGATGGTTCTACATCGGGTCGCAGTGAAGCGCGCAGCTGCAGCCCGCGCCGGACTCTGCAAACGTTCGCTGGATTGCGTTGTGGTGCTCATACCCCGCCCCCTCCGCACTTTGCCAAAGTGTATCCCGAATCCGTCAGCTGCGGTCTCCGGTTTATCTTTTTGAGTTTTCTTGAAGCTCTGTCTCGAATTGCACTTGACGATGCCCAGTTTCTGGGCGCATTAATTGAAGGTTAATTTTCGGTTAAAAGATGGTCCCACTTCCCGGCGTGTGGAAGGAGAAATAAGCGATGGCGAACAAGTATCTCTGGATAAATGGGTTAGCCGGACTTTCTGTGATTCTTCTGGGGGCACTGGGCGCATCTGCACAAGGGGGCGGCCCAGTTCGATCGCCGGATCCGGGAGCCGTCTCGGCGCAGGCCGACCCCACGCCAGAGGAGGTCGGCGACGCTCTCATGATCCATCAGCGCTACGAGGCCGCCATCGCTGCCTATAAGAGAGCGGACTCCATCTCGGCGGACGTGTGGAACAAGATGGGCATCGCCAACCAGTTGATGCTCAATCCGCAGGAAGCCAGTCGATGTTATCGGGAGTCGCTGAAGCTGAACCCAAAGAACTCGAATGCGCTGAACAACCTGGGCACGCTGTATGACTCGATGAAGCAGTTTGGAGACGCGGAGAAGATGTTCCAGAAGGCGATCGGGATTGACCCCAGCTCGGCGCTCGCCTACAAGAACCTCGGAACCTCGTTCCTGTCGCAGCACCAGTATCGGAAGGGATGGATCGCCTACCAGAAGGCGCTGGCGCTGGATTCGGCGATTTTCCGCAATCAGGCGGTCTTGCGGGTGGAAAATCCGGGGACGACCGAGGATCGCGGCGCGATGAACTACTTCATGGCGAAGGGCTGCGTGCGGGCGGGAATGAACGACTGCGCCATCGACCACCTTAGGCGCGCGCTCAACGAGGGATTCACGAATGTGAAGAAGATCGGAGCCGACACGGAGTTTGCCGGCTTGCGCGGCCTTCCGGCATTCGACCAGCTTCTGGCAGCGCAAGGCCCCTGAGGGATAAAGCGGACTCCAATTTCTTGCTGGAAGTCGATTCCCCCTGAAACGAACAGACGTCTTTCACTTGAGACCTCGCGTGGGTCCTCGCGGAAGAAACCTTTGCGCGCGGTATCTCATTGATGTTCTAATCCAGTCGGACCCTCAGTTCGCCCGACCATTCCCGCACATGTTTTCCTGGGAGGGGGAATATGAATTGGACCCTTCAACGTCCGAGTTGTAGAGCTGTCCCCCTGATCGCGACAGCCGTAATTCTGCTTGCCTTCGCACCAGCGCAGGCCTTGCCGGAGAACGCACAGTTGACGTCGCCCGCGTCCCCCGCGCCGCAGCTCCCCTTGACCAATTCGACAGCTTCTGCGACCGCAACGTCGGCCGTGCCGCAGGGACCACAACCGACTCCAGAAGAGCTGGGCGACATCTATGCCGCGCGGCAGAGGTACCAGGCCGCGATAGAGGCGTACAAGAAGGCCCCGCAGGATTCAGCCGACGTACTGAACAAGATGGGCATTGCCTATCAGTTGATGGACGACCCGACCGACGCTACGCGATACTACCTGGCTTCGCTCAAGATCAACCCGCGCAACGCCAGCGTACTGAATAATCTGGGCACCACGTACGACGCGCTCAAGCAGTACGACGACGCAGAGAGGATGTACCGGCGGTCACTCAGATATGAACCGCGCTCGGCAGTCGTTCTTAAGAACCTGGGAACCAGCCTGATGGCCGATCACAGGTACAAGCAGGGCTGGCAGAACTACCAGGCCGCCCTGGCCATCAACCCGCGTATCTTCGAGGATCGGGAGGGCCCGCAAGTGGGCAACCCGACCACTGCGGAGAACCGCGGGGCAATGAACTTCTACATGGCCAAGAGCTGCGTCCGGGCCGGCATGAACGACCGCGCGATTGAATTCCTGCGGCTGGCGCTGAACGAGGGGTTCACCAACCCGAGAAAGATCAATGCCGATCGCGAGTTTGCTGTGCTGCATGGCATCCCTGCGTTTGAGCAGATGCTGGCCATGCAAGGTCCGCAGTAGCGCGCGAATCCCGAAGATACCCGCGGCCCTCAGGAAGGTACAGGGCCTTCAAGAGCGCACCGGCTCAGAATCTGTCGTCTCTCTTTTCAATTCGCGCGTCTATCTGGATAGGACCGGTGTTCTCGTGGCCTGCGATGCGGACCGGGAGACTCGGCAGAGGGAGTTTGCGATGAAAGTCTTGGGCATTGCTTCAGGGTTGTTTGGTTTATCGATTCTCGTATTGGCGGGTGTTTCCGCCTTGGCTCAGGATTCGACGCCGGCTCAGGCTCAGACTGGAGGACAGGCTGGGCCTGCGGGCGGTCAGGAGGGACAGCGCGGCGGCGGACGTGGAGGCTGGGGCGGCGGAGCGATGGGGACCGGCCGCGGCACAATGGGGACCGTCACTGAGGTCGCGGCCGACCATTACACAATCAAGACCGACGCGGGCGAGAGCTACACAATTCACATCGGCGCGAACACGCGCATCATGAAGATGCCGGCCGGCGGGCGAGGCCCCGGCGGCGGTGGCGCCGGTCGCGGCGAAGGCAGTGGTGGCGGCGGGGGTTATGGCGGGACCCCGCCCGAGACGCTGAAGCCAACCGACATCAAGGTCGGCGACGCGGTGATGGCGGTGGGCGAGGTGGACGCTCAGGCCAGGTCGGTGGGTGCGGCGATGATCATGCAGATCGACCCGGAACGCGCCAGGCAGATGCGCGAGATGCAGGCCAACTATGGGAAGACCTGGCTGATGGGTAAGGTAACGGCGATTGATGGCGTCAAGGTGACACTGACGGGATCGGTGGACAACGCGGCACATACATTTGTGGCCGACGAGAACACGACCTTCCGCAAGCGGCGCGACCCCATCACCCTGGCGGACATTCAGGTGGGCGACAACGTGCGCGTGGATGGCGCGGTAAAAGACGGAACCTTTCTGGCTACAACCGTGAATGCCATGGGAGCGCCACAGGGGCAGACGCCGACCGTGCCGCGGATTGGGCCGCCGCCGCAGTAAGCAGCAGCATTGTCTTCGACGGGACCAAAGCTTGTGCACGACAACAATTTGCATCAGACCAGGGGAGAGAACGCAGCGACCAAAGCGCTGCGTTTTCCTTTTTCAGCACGGCCCACCCGGCATGATAGATTGACTTACCCGAAGTTCCCCAACGATCAGCTTCCCCGGCGAAACCTGTAAGGCAAGTCATGAATGCAAGCCCCGCGATGAAGGCGGACGCCCTGGCCGGCGCTCCGCACAACGATGCCTTGGCCGCATCGACCCAGCGAAAAGCTTCGCTGCGCCTCTTGCCGGTGATCGGGGTGGGTTATTGCCTGGCCTACATCGACCGCGTAAACATCAGCTTTGCGTCGCTGCAAATGAACCGGGATCTGCACTTCAGCGCAACCACCTACAGCGTTGGGGCCGGGCTCTTCTTCATTGGATACGCCTTTTGTGAAGTTCCATCGAACCTCATGATGCTTCGTTACGGCGCGAAGAAATGGTTCACGCGAATCATGTTCACGTGGGGGCTGCTGGCAATGGCAATGATGTTCGTTCGCACCCCGCTTCAATTCGATGTGCTGCGGCTCCTGCTGGGGATTGCGGAAGCAGGGTTCTTTCCGGGCGTCGTTTTCTACCTGACCCTCTGGTTCCCAGGCACCGCGCGGGCACGCGCCGTGAGCCGTTTCTACATTGCGCTTCCGTTGAGTTCGGTAGTGATGGGTTCGCTGGCCGGATGGCTGCTGGGACTGAGCGGTAAGTTGGGACTTTCAGGCTGGCAGTGGCTGTTCTTGGTGGAGGGCTTGCCTGCAGCGCTTTTCAGCATTGTGATCTTCAAAATGCTGCCCGATGGTCCGAAGGACGCGGCGTGGTTGACCGCAGACGAGAAGGCCTGGCTCGCAGGTCAGTTGAAGGCCGACAGCGCTGAAGCCCACCTGGGGCACGGCGCGAGCGTGTTGCAGGCACTGCTTTCACCGAAGGTGTGGCTGATTGGCACCTACTTTCTGTCCGCGCTGATCGTGAGCTATGCATACGGCTTTTCGGCGCCTGCCATACTGCAGGGGGCGACGGGCTGGAGCGTGACGGAGGTTGGCTGGCTGATAGCCGCGTTCGGAATTGCAGCCGCGCTGGGAATGATCTTGAATGCGTCGCACTCCGATCGAACCCGCGAGCGCAAATGGCACTGCGTGGTGCCGTGCCTTGTGATGGGAGCGGCGTATGCATGCGCGGGCTGGGCTTCAGCGGGCTGGCTGGTGGTGCTCTCGCTGGCGATCGGATTCATCGCGTTCAATTCCATGCTCGGCCCTGCGCTGGCCGTACCGCAGCAATTCCTCGCCGGCCGAGCGGCCGCGGCGGGGCTGGCCGCGATGAACACCATCACCATGTTCAGCGGTTTCATCGGGCCGGTGTGGATGGGCATGGTGAGGGATAAAACCGGCAACTACAACATCGGTTTGGTCGGCCTGCTGCTCCCGTCACTCGCCGCGGCGTGGATCATGGTGCTATTGATGCGCAGCCTTCGTGCACCGCTCATGTAGGTGCGCCCGCATACTGCCAACCCCACCCGAAAAAATCGTCCTTGGGTTTTGCGTGGAATTAGCCCCGATCGGCGTACCGTGGATTTGAGACTTGGGCGAAAGTGGCCATTGATCCGGAATTCTGCCGGTTCACTGTTGCCTGATCTAGTCCCTTAGCCCGTTGCCTCTGGAGCTATTATGCGAAAAGTCAGGAACATCACCGTTGCCGTCGATCCCGAACTCTACCGCCAGACACGCAGGCTTGCTGCGGAGTACGACACCACCGTCACTGACATGGTGAGATATCTGCTTGAGAGGTTCCCAAGGGCGCTGAAGGAATCGCGCTACCCCGGTGGCCGCCCCCAGTCTGGAACCGCCGCCGCCCGCGCCGCCGCCGCAACTCCGCTTGCGCCAGCACCACCTCCGCCAGCAGTCCCGCCCGCCCCTTTGCAAGCCGCCACATTCCCAGTTCCCATTTCCAACACCCCGCCCCCGCCTGGACCCCAAATTCACGAAAATCACCAGAATCCCCCCTGTACCCCTGTAAAACCCACTCAAGCACCTGATTGTTATCAACTTACCCCGAGTTCTACCTGACCGAATACTGATCCTGTATTTCAGTACGAACTCAATGCAAAGGCTTTATGAGACCCCAAAACGCTGGACGAGGCACTTTGAAGCCTTTCCGAGGCGTTCTACGCGTGTTTTCACACGACATTTGATGCCTTTTGTCCACATACATCCGGACGCCCGATCGGAAGACTTCTGGGCGGAATGCGATATCCTCGTCTGCGGATCGAATTCGAGCAATCAAATGCCTCGAAATGTCGGTCTCCAGCACGAGGTTTGATCATGATTCCTGGCTTGGTGTGCCCGATGACTCTCATCGGAACGTTGACCGCTTTTGCTTTTGCAGCCTCCACCATGGAATCGCAGGCGCAATCGATTCCACCGAATCAGCCGATTGGGATCTTCGAGGGTCACCAGGATGTCGGTACGGTGCTGCATCCCGGCTCGGTCCTCTACGACAAAGACTCCGGCTCGTACACCATCGCGGGCAGCGGAGAAAACATGTGGTTTGGGATCGACGACTTCCACTTTGCCTGGAAGAAGGTGGCGGGTGACGTTTCGATCACCGCGGACATCAACTTCCTCGATACCGCGGGAAACGCCCATAAGAAAGCTGTTGTGATGATGCGGCAGACACTGGATGGGCCATCGGTTGCGGTCGACATCGCAGTGCACGGCAGCGGGCTGACGTCGCTGCAGTATCGCAGTCCAGCGGGCGCAAATACCCATGAAGTGGAAGCCAACGTGAGCGGACCGCGCACCGTTCGGCTGGAGAAGCGCGGCGATTTCTTCTATGCCTTCGTCTCCGGGTTGGACGGGAAGCTGCATCCGGCCGGTGCGTCGATCAAGGTTCCCTTTACGGGCGAGTTTTACGTGGGTATCGGCGTCTGCGCGCACGACAAGGACGATGTGCAGAAGGCGGTCTTCCGCATCGTGACCATCAAGCCGCTATCCGCGACGAGCGGCAAGGAGGTGCTGCTCAGCTCGCTCGAGACGGTGAACATAGCTTCGACGGACCGGCACGTGGAGTATGTGGACGCGGCGCACTTTGAGGCGCCCAACTGGTCGCGCGACGGGAAGTTCCTGATCTTCAACCAGGATGGAACGGTGCGCCGGCTCGTGTTCGGGAGCCCCATACCGGAGCTGATTCCGACTGCGCCCCAGATTCACTGCAACAACGATCACGGGCTCTCGCCGGACGGGGAGTGGCTGGCCATCAGCGATCAGACCAGCGAGGATCACAAGTCGCGGGTCTACATTGTGCCGGCCAAGGGTGGAACGCCAAGGCTGGTGACGCCGAACGCGCCATCGTACTGGCACGGCTGGTCGCCGGATGGAAAGACGCTGGCATTCACTGGCCAGCGCGACGGAAACTTTGACATCTACAAAATCCCTGCAGCGGGCGGCGAAGAGACGAGGCTGACCTCGGCGCCGGGACTTGACGACGGGCCGGAGTACTCGCCGGATGGCGCGTACATCTACTTCAACTCCGAGCGAACCGGACACATGCAGATCTGGCGCATGAAAGCGGACGGCTCAGAACAGGAGCAGGTGATCCAGAGCGAGAGCAACGACTGGTTCCCGCACATCTCGCCGGACGGCGAGTGGATGGTGTATGTGGCGTATGAGCCGGGCGTGACGGGCCACCCTGCTAACAAAGATGTGGAATTGCGCCTGAGATCGCTGAAGGACAAGTCGACGCGCGTACTGGCCAAGCTGTTCGGCGGACAAGGGACAATGAACGTGCCGTCCTGGTCGCCGGACAGCAAGAGGCTGGCCTTCGTCAGCTATCAACTGCTGCCGGAAGAGAGCCTGGCCGGGCAGTAGGGGGGCGACATTGCGCAGCAGCCAACTGGGCTTCACAGCGCGACGCGCAGCGCGTCTTCAGCCCAGACAACTGCATCGGCATAGCCTTCCACGAGAATCTCTTCATCCAACCCGAGTTTATGGGCCATTCGATCGCAACCGGCCCAGTTGCCTTGCTCGTGGAACTCCAGCCACTCAAGCTGGGTGCTCTCGTCGTTGGATTTGTGGAGCAACGCGTCGTGAATCTCTGAACGCAGAGGCAACTGCGGAATGAGTTCAATCATCGGTGTCCGCAGCATGGCCTCGAGAAGGCTGAGCATGCCAAGCAGGTATTGTTCGGTGGAATCGCGGCCGCACAGCTCCGCGGTGAGTTCGCAGAAGCGGCCGCGGACGAAGGCCAGGCGCAGCAATTCTTCGGGATGGCCCTGGCTGAGCTCGCTGGTGATAGCGAGCGTGGCCAGCTTGCGAAAGGTGTCTTCGCCCACGGCCAGCAGGGCTGCCCGAATCGACCGCACCTCCTGGCGAATGGCGCACATGGGCGAGTTAACCAGCCGTAGCAGCCGGTAGGTGAGCGATGTGTCCTGCTTGACCAGGCTCGTGAGTTTGTGCAACTCGAGCGAGTCATCGCGGAGCATGGTCAGAATCTGGAGATGAAGGGATCGATTGGCCGGCACTTTGCCGTTCTTGAGCAGAACCGGGCGGCAAAAGTAGTACCCCTGGAAGAGGGCGAAGCCTTCGTCACATGCCTGTTTGTACTCCGTTTCGGTCTCAACCTTCTCCGCCACCAGCGCAACCGTATATATGCTGAGCTTCTCAAGCAGGCGAACGCGCTCTATGGCATTCGTCAGCCGGAAATCGACCTTGATGTAGTCAGCCATCTCCACCAGGGGTTCGACTTCGGGCTTCCAGTTAAAGTCATCCAGCGCGATGCGGAAGCCCGCCGACTTCAGGTTCTGACAGGCCTCGATTAGGCGCGGGGTTGGCTCCAGATCCTCAAGGATTTCGAGGACTGTCATGCTGGACGGCAGAATGCTGACCAAGTCTTCCGTGAGAGACTCCCACGTACAGTTGACGAAGGCCGGCAGGCCGCCGGTCAGCCGCTCCAGGCCGAACATCACGGTGTTGTCGAGCATGGTGCGGGTGGCCAGATCGCCGTTGCCGCGGAATGCGGGCTCGGGGCCGGCGCGAAACAGCAATTCGTACCCATGCACCCGATTGCGCCGATCCATGACGGGCTGGCGCGCCACATAGCGCAGCGCGCCCGACTGCTCGGGCGCAGCGGCACTTACTGCCTCTGCCATTGCATGTTGCGTTGCCATGCGAACCTTCTCGCATGGCTTATCGGTTGGACCCCCGCCAAGGATTAAGATGTGCCGTTTTCAGGTACCGCAGCGTACCGTTATCAGGTATTTAGTTGGAGGAAAGCGATTCAACTGCCCATGAACATGCCGCCATTCACGTCAAGAATATGGCCGGTGATGTAGCCCGCTTCTTCCGACGCGAGAAATGCAACCGAGTGGGCGATTTCCAGGTCGGTGCCGGCTCGGCCGAGCGGAATGACTGCCATCATCGCCGTGCGCTGCTTTTCGTCCAGCACAGCGGTCATCGGCGTCTCGATGTATCCGGGCGCGATCGCGTTGACGGTGATGCCGCGCGAAGCCACC
>CAYWSR010000056.1:0-23948 GCA_964460385.1 uncultured Occallatibacter sp.
CCATCAATGGCACCTTCACGGTCGCCAACTACAGCAACGTCTCCACCTCCGACGAAACCCTCGACCGCCTGATGGGCCGTCAGGATGGCTACAGCGAACAGAGCACGGTGCCCAATCTCGCTCCACAGTGGCATCAGTGGTCGCTCTGGGCGCAGGACTCCTGGAAGTTCAACCGCAAACTAACCCTCAACCTCGGCCTCCGTGCCGATCACATGGGTCAGTGGTATGTCCCCACTGGTTCGCAGGTCTGGGATCCCGCAACCTACGACGCAGCTACCCCCAACGTTGCGAACATTGGCATTGAGTGGCACTCGCTCATCTCCAGTGTTCCGCTGTCCGGGTTTGGCAGCAAGCTGTTCACCTACAACCCGCGCGTCGGCTTTGCTTATGACGTCTTCGGCAACGGCAAAACGGTTGTCCGCAGCGGCTACGGCATCTACCAGTACCAGCTCTCCGCAAACGACGGTAGCAACGCCATGGCTGGCCCGGTCGGCTCCTTCGGCTATGGCACCGGCAACTCCGGAATCAGCGGTATAAACGGCTACTACATCAACAACGGCCTGGTTTCTGTGCTGGCCGGTAACCGTGCGAGCTTTGTTCCTCAACAGCTCTCGGTTCCCTCCGGCACTGCGGAAAACGGCGGCTCCATCTCGCTCGATAAATTGGGCGACAGCGAAGTCCCCTATGCGTCTACCTATAGCTTCGGCGTTGCCCAGGCACTGCCTGGTCACACCGTTGCCGAGGTTTCGTATGTGGGAAGCGCAAGCCGCAACCAGCTCGAGAATGGCGCCAACGGCCACATCAGCGACGACAACCCGATTCCGGTCGGCGCGTTCTTCCATCCGGATCCAATTACCGGTTCCAACATCGGCCCCAACCCGATCTCCGGAACTGCCTACAATGTCAATGACTTCCGTGCGATCCAGAGCTACGACGACATCTACATCCTCACGCACGGCGGCTTCGCCAACTACAACTCGCTGCAGGTTTCGGCACAGAAGCAGTCCGGCAACCTGTACCTGTTCACCAACTTCACCTTCGGCAAGGTCCTCGGTACCCGTGACGGTTCCACCTCAAACGGAAACGGCAACGGACCGGTGGTCAATCCCTTCAGTCTGGCCTCCAACTACGGCCCGCTTGAATATGACCACACCAAGACCTTCAACGTGTCGTTCAGCTACAAGCTGCCCAAGCCGATCCACAATAACTGGCTGGCAGCCGGGCTCGTCAACGGGTGGCAGGTCTCCGGTTACACCACCTATGAAGATGGCGCGCCCTACCAGACGACTTCGCCGAACATGAACATGAACTTCTCGGGCCTCGGCAACGCACCTGGCAACACCGCCGCCGATAATCAGATATTCACCACCCCTGGTGGCTGGACATCTGAGGCGCTCAACACCAACGTGTGGGAAGGTACAAACCAACCCGAGAACGGCCTCGAGCCGATTCTCACCTGCGATCCTCGCAAGGGCACCAAGAGCGGCCAGTACTGGAACGTGGGCTGCTTCGTTGCCCCCATGGGACCAACCGCTTCCACGTATGGACAGATGGGACAGATCATCTGGCCCTATATCCGTACGCCGCACTATGTCGGCAGCGACTTGGCGGTCTTCAAGGCGTTCCGCGTCACCGACGCGCAGCGCGTAGAAGTCCGCATCTCGGCAACCAACTGGCTCAACCACCCGAACGGGATCTTCGGTCAGAACAGCAACACCGACAACGAACTGCTGTTCTACGGCGCCAGCACCGGTTCCAATACCGTAACCAACTTCAACTCGCTAAACACCGGTGTCCCCTCTACCAAGACGGGCTATCGCTGGATGCAGTTCGCAGCCAAGTACTACTTCTAACCAACCTGTAGTTGAACCTACTGAAGGGGTGGCCTCGTGCCACCCCTTCCTTTTTGCTCCGCCTTCGATCGAGACCTTCCGTTTGCGCAGAATTAACCTCAATGGGCGCACGATAGATCCATGTCTGCATCCAAGCTCCACGTAGCAGGTCTCAAGGCCTACCCCCCACCCCCTCCCCCGTGAAAAATCTATGTCTGTGTTGCAAGCAAATGAGTTACGCTGAAATGAGGGTCAAGAACAGCCCCCAGACAGCCATTTTTCGTCGCAAATCGCCGCAAAACGGTCGCAAAGCAGCCGTCTCCCGTCGCAAAGCCGCGCAAGACATCCCTTTTCAAAAGTATTCTGAGCCTGCTGCCCCGGGTCGCCCAACCCCGCCCTGAATCCCCTGCGCGCCTGAACTTACTTCAGCGTGCCCTTTTCTTTCTGCTCCACTTGCAGCCTCTTTACAATCTCCCGTTCCCGCTTTCCGTCCTCCTGGCGATCCAACTTGAAGTAGACCGACGAGAGCTCCCAATGCGGGGCAAGCCAGTCCGGCTCCGCCTTCAACAGCGCTTCCAGCAGGGTCGCGGCTTCTAAGTAGTTGCCCGACATCTCCTTCACCTTGGCCATCTCCAGCCGCGCCCGCGGAAACCCGGGCTGAAGCTGATACGCCAGTTCCAGCAACGGCCTCGCCCCCTCCAGGTCTCCCTTGTCCAGCAGGATATCTCCCAGGTCCAGGTTCGCAGTGAAGTCCATCGGATTCGCCTTGAGTCCTTCCTCGTAGCGCTGCACAGCTATTTCGGCGTCGCCCATTGCATAGTGGGCCTCGGCATCCATGGTGTAGAGCCCCGGAATCGATGGATTCAGCTTGAGCGCAGCGTCCAGGTCCGTTCGGGCCTCGCTCATCTTCGACCGGTTCAGCCGCGTCGCGCCCGCAAGCACCCAGGCATCCGCCGAGTGAGTCGCCGCAGCCACCTTCTCCAGCCGCTGAACCCCTTCATCCACCTGGCCTGTCTGGATCAGCGCATAGGCCAGCCCGTACTCCAGCTCATTGTCCGACTCGTGTCCCGCCTCGAGAGGAGAAAGCAGCTCCACCGTCTCCAGGGGCCTGTCCATCTTGTTGTAGGTATAGCCAAGCAGGATGGCGGTCTTCAGGTCGTTCGGCCGCGCCGCATGCACCGTCTCGAACTCTGAGCGCGCATGGGGCAGATCGCCCTTCTTGTAGTACGCCATGCCCAGGTTCATATGGGTCGGCTCATTCCCGGGAGCGATCGTCAGCGCGCGTCTGTCTTCCTCAATCGCCGCGTCCAGTTGCCCTGCCGCGGCCAGAGCTTCTCCCAGGTCGATATGCGCGTCCAGGTTTCCCGGCTCCGATGCCAGAACCTTCCGAAACTCCGCGATCGCCGTCTTCAGATCCCCTCGTTGACGGGCCTCAACCCCACTCTTCAGCACCCCATTCGCTGAGGACGGCGGCGCGTTTCCCAACTGTCCCGCCCCAGCCTGCACTCCCGCCGCTACCAGCAGTAACCAGCTCGATCGCATATCGTCTAGGATAGTTCATCCGTGCCGCGGAACTATTTGCCCTGCGGTCCTGCCTTCTGTTGCTGAGCTTCAATCTGCTGCACGATCGCCCGCTCCCGGGCGCCATCTTCGGGCCGGTGCAGTTTGTAGTAGACCGCGGCCAGCTCAACATGCGGATCAAGCCACTTCGGATCGTTCTTCACCAGCTCCTCAAGCGCCGCCGCCGCGTCCGCATTGTTGCCCGTCATCGAGTTCAGCTTGGCCATCTGGAAGCGCGCCTCCGGCATCGTCGGCTGCAGTTGCAGGGCCAGGGTGAGCAGCGGCCTTGCCCCGTCCAGATCCCTCTGTTTCAGCTTCATGGTCCCCAGGTAAAGGTTGGCCAGAAAGTCTTTCGGGTCCTGACGCAGTGCTGCCTCAAACGCCGGTAACGCGGCCTCCGTGTCGTTCAGAGCGTCCCGCGCCTGCCCAGCCTGCGTCCACAGCCCGGGCAGCGACGGATTCAGCTCCAGCGCGGCGTCCAGGTCAGCCCGCGCCTCCTTAAACTCCCTCCGCGGCAAACGCGCCGATCCGGCAAGAAAATATGCATCGGCCGATTGAGTCGCACGGGCTACCTTCTCCATGCGCGGAAGCCCTTCATCCTGCTTGCCGGCCAGCATCAGCGCATACGCCAGCACATACTCGAAATCCATGTTCGACTCGTGCCCAGCCTCCAGCGGAGTCAGCATCGCCGCGGCCTCGGGGCCCTTCTCCAGCTTGATGTCGGCATAGCCAAGCAGGACTGCCGTCCCAAGGTCCGTGGGCCTGGCCGCCAGCACCGCCGCGAACTCCGTCCGCGCATGCGTCATGTCGCCCTTCTTGTAGTAGGCGAGCCCCAGGTTCTTCTTCAGGGCAATGTTCCCTGGCGCTTGCGCCAAAGCCTTGTAGTCCTCATCAATCGCCGCGTCAAACTGTCCCGCCGCGGCCAGCGCCGCCCCCAGGTTGGCTCGCGCCTCCAGCATCTCCGGCTCGACGGTCAGCGCCTGCCGATACTCATTGATCGCCGTGGCCACATCCCCGCGCCGCTGCGCATCGACGCCATTGCGCAGATGCTCGTCCGCTCCCGCACTCGGGGGCGCCTGTTGCGCCTGCGCCGCAGCCATTCCAAACAGCACGATTCCTGCACATATCGCTCGCATAGTTCTAAGAATAGAACACCTCATTTGCCCCATGCCAACCGTACGCAGTCCGCCCCTCGATTGATTCTTCGCCCCGCCCCTCCAAAAAATCTCCCCAGCAAGAGACCCAAACAAAAAGAGGGGCAGGGAACACGCCCCCGCCCCCCGTACCTTATCCTTCGCCTACGGGTTCTGCTCCCGCTGGCCCTCCAGGATGCGCAGGTTCGAACCGAACCGGCGATAGTTTCGGAACTCCATCGTATTCATTACGCCCTCATGCTTCCCCTGCTGCAAGCTCACTTCAGCGCCCACCGGCACCAGGTAGTCGTGCGTGTTGATCACCACGTAGTCATAGTCCACCGCCATCGCGGTGCTGTGGGTCGGAAACTCCTTCGGAATATCTTCCGCAACCAGCGTCACGCGCCGCACGCTATGCGTCGCCGTATCGATGAACACCATCCCGTGAAAAGCGACCTTGATTTCCCTGTTGTTCGACCCGGTGATGAAGAACTCGGAGTTATCAAACAACACATGGTACCCGAACACCTGCACCGTCCCGTTCCCCAGAGCGTCAGTCTCCTTCCATTTGAATTCGGCCTGCGCCTTGGGATCGAAGATCGCCTTGAGGACGCCGCCCAGTTCGCCGCCTGAGAACGCGGAACTCTCCCCCAGCATCTCGTCGCGATTGGAGTTGGTTGCCTCGCCGTTCACTTCCAGTGTCGTGCGTGTCTCTTTCTTGTCCTCATAGCGCAGCAACTCCGCAATGGTGTCACGATGCCTCCAGTCGCCTGTCCCACTGATGTCGAGCGACCTGTTTGTCACCTCAACGCATAGAAAATTCGGCAGCGACTCCGCATAGTTCACGGCTTGCTTCCGCGCATCCCCTATCAGCGTATTCACCTCCTCCGGCGTCGGCGGTGGAATTGCGCTCGTGGTCGCTGTAATCGACAAATGACCGCCGAGATGCGGGTCCACTGCCGTCGCAGCCTGCACATCTACATCGGCCGTTGCATCATTTGTAGCGGCTGTGGTTGTACCGTTGCCCATCACCGTGAATGCGACAGACTGCTCGGCCGATTTCCCCCCCTGCGTCAGTGTCGCCTTCACCTGATAGAAGCCCGGCGAGAGCGTGCTCGGGAACGTCGCAAGATACGGAACTGCCTCCCCACCCGCCGTTTTCTTCAACGGCAGCGGAACTCGCCGTCCTGCCTTGCCATTGTGGATCACCTGCATCTCCAAAACCGGCGCATCCGTCATCTTGGGGTCCGGATGCAGAATCACAAACATGGATACCTGCTTTGCGTCGTACGGAACCATCCCTGCCAGGTTCGCCGTCACCTTCGCCTTCTCATACCTCAAAGGCTCAGTTGGGTCGGCGTCCTCGTCGTAGGATTCCATCTTCCTCACCAGCACCATGTCGCTCAGCGACGGTCCCGTCCCCACCGCAGTTTCCGGAATCTCAAATGAAATCCGCTTTGCGCTCGCCTTGTTGCTTAGCTGATCCAACACAGCAACTTCCAGTGTGTACTTCCCCGGAAACGACAAAAAATGACGCTGCAACGTAATCACTTCGGGCTTTCCCTTGTCGCTGGTCCCCAGCGAACCACGCTTCGAAATATCCTCGCCAAAGTGCTCGATGACTGCGCCGGTCTTGTCCTTGATCTCTGCCACAATCGAAACGTGCGCTGTGTACAAGTTGGTGTGCGTGTCCTCTTTCGTCTGCAACTCGCTCAGCGGCACTTCCACCGCCACTGTGCTGGCGTTTCCGTCCGGCAAGTCTCCCGCCCGCACAACCGCCGCCTGAAACATCAAGTCATTCGGCAACGTGGGCTGGCGCAGCATCTTCATCAGCGGAACTTCAAACGGCCGAATCCCGTTCTCCGCGCCAGGCGCCAACGCAAAGTAACCAGTCTTCGTCCTCACGTTCAGTCCCGCGCGCACCGTCTTTGCCGTTATTGTCCGGAACGAGCCGTCGTAGTCCTTGATTGGTGGAGTGTAGACCGCCTCGTAGTACGTCGTCATGTCCTGCAGCATCTGTTCCAGCGGCTTTTTCAGGTTCCCCTGCGCGTCAATGTACGCGCCGCCCGTATTCTTCCCCAGGTCGGCCAACGGGCTCTTATTCGACCCCAAAGGATCCTTTGTATCTTCAAACCCGTTCCGCATGAAGTCCGTCGCCATGGCCACGCCCGTTGACGGCGGGGCGGTTGCAAGCTCCTGTTGAGAAGGAACGCTCGTTCCAGCTTGCGGGACGGGCCCATTTGCCACCGGTGCCGGGTTGTATGGCGCTTGCCCGTTCAGCAGCGCATTTTGCATCTGGTACTTCCCTGCGGGATTCAACGCATCCATGTCGACCACATACACGCTCACGCCGGCCTGATTCGCCACCCCGGTCACCGTTTTGATCATCTCTTTGGCGGCCGTGTCCATCTGCATGTTCCGCGTAAAGTAGATCAGCGACTTCCGCTCCGTGATCTTCGTCTGCGATTTCACCAGCGCCATCAGTCCAGCCAGCGCCGGCAGCGTGTGTTGATCCTTCATCGTCTTCTGCGCGTCCTCAAGCGCTGCCAACAGCGTCTGATAGCGGGCTCGCATCTTCACGTCCACGTGATTGCCGTCTGAGTCCCTCCCCGTCCGCACGATCGAGACCAAATTCTTCTCGGCCAGAGCAGCCCATGCCGCCGCATCCTGATCTGCCTTGCTGGGTGGCTTCGTCAGCACGTTGGTTGTCGCGGTCAGCTCCAGATTCCGCGTCTTCTCGATGGCTGCGTTCTCCAGCATCTCGCTGACCCCGTTTTCAATCTGCGTCTTGTCGTTGGTAAACCCCTGGAGCAGCCGCAGCCGCCCCGTAAAGTCGAGCAGCGCGTACGAGAATCCCTTCGACGGCAATGCGGTCAGGATCTTGATTGCCACGTTCTCCGCATTCTTGGCCGTTACGCCTACAAAATGATCGAAGACCACCGTCACCAGGTGATCGGAATTCGCGTCGCCGCTCACCAGCCGAAGCCCTTGCAGCTTAACCTGTGTGTTGTTGTCCAGGATGACCAAGTCTTCCGGCTTCAGGTCGCGCACCGGCTTATGGCTCTTGTCCAGCACCACCAGGTCGAGTGAGACTTCGTCCACCTGGGTGCTTGCCGTCGGCGACTCCGTCATCTTGGCCGGTTCCTGGCTCGCACCGGCTGCCGGCTTCGCGGGTACCTGCGAAGCCGTGCCGGGCGCCTGGCCCGCTGCCGCTGGCGTCTGCGTCGATCCAGCAGAGCTTGCTGGTGTCTGCGCGCCTCCGCCCGGTGCTGTCTGCGTTCCCGCCGGTGCTTGCCCGTAACCCAGCGAAACTACGAAAAGAAAGAGCGGTACAACTGCCAAACCCACGATCCGATTACTTTGCGTGCCAGGTCCCAAAGGATGTTTCACAACTCTGCTCATGCGCCCTCTCCGATTTTCTGTTTCCGTTCTCTCTGGTCCGAAGCCCTCTCATCGCGAGTCAATTGAACCGATAGCGGGGACCAATCCATCGAGGAGGCGCTCCGCTTCACTGGACAGCTTCGCGCTGTCTCTGGGCGCACCTCGCCTGCACTGAGAATTCTATCTCTTAGACGTATTCTTATGCATCAGGGTTGGGTGTATCCTGCCCCTGATTCGTCGTTTGAGCAGCATTCTCGGCATTGCCGCATCTGTTCCGCCCAAATTGAATGGCCTTGCGTTGCGCGTGGCCATTTCGTCCGCCCCTCGGCGTACAATCCCGTAAGGGAAGCTCACCCAACGGCGGAACCAGAGTAGATGTATCCCGAAACCGGGGAACTCAAGTCGACGCGACCAACAGCGAGCGGCGACCTTCGAAGAACCCCATAAGGCCACAGTTACTCTGGTTCCGCTCGAGCGTCCTCTAGTGTCCTTTTCGTTTATGCGGAAATTCCCGGCCTTCAGCCTTCTGATCCCAGCTCTTGCGGCCCTGGCCGTCGCCGTCCTGGGCGGCCAGCAACCGGCGTCATCCTCCGGCAAGCCGCCGACACATCTCCCAGGTCAAAGGCCGGCCCCCTCCTCCGCTCAGCACCCGGCGCCTTCCCCAATCGTCTTCGAACTCAAGAGCCTCCCATTCCGCCTCGAAAGCGACGAAAGCAAGACCGCCCGCAACGCTCCGGAAACCATGGCCGGTGGCGTCGCCGTCTTCGACTACAACGGTGATGGCCGCCCCGACATCTTCTTCGCCAACGGTGCCGACCTCGAAACCTTAAAGAAATCCTCGCCCAAGTACTCGAACCGCCTGTTCCGCAACAACGGCGACGGAACATTCACCGACGTCACAGTGCAAGCCGGCCTCACCGGGACCGGCTTCGGCGTGGGCGTTGCTGTCGGCGACTACGACAACAGCGGCCATCCCAGCATCTTTGTCGCCGGTGTTCACGGCAACACCCTCTACCACAACAACGGCGACGGCACATTTACCGACGTCACGGTCAAAGCCGGGCTCGACAAGAGCGTCGACCCCGAATACGGTCCGCTCTGGGCCGTCGCCGCGGCCTGGGTCGATGTCAACAACGACGGCTTGCTCGACCTCTTCGTCGTCAATTACCTCCAGTGGACCTGGTCCGATAAACCCCTCTGCGTCGTCGATACCATCCCCGAATACTGCAATCCCCTCTTCTACAAAGGACTTCCTAACCAGCTGTTCATCAACCAGGGCAACGGCACTTTCAAGGACGTTTCGACGGAGTGGGGCCTGCGCGACCACGTAGGAAAGGGCATGGGCGTCGGCGTCGCCGATTATGACCTCGATGGCAAGCCCGACTTCTTTGTCACAAACGACGGGGAGTACAACTTCCTATTCCATAATCTTGGCAACAAGCTCGAAGAGGTTGCCTTCGAGGCCAACGTCGCTCTGCCCGAAGTAGGCGCATTGGTCTCCGGCATGGGCCTCGACTTTCGCGACTTTAACAACGATGGCTACCCCGACATCGCCTACGTCGCCCTCAACAAGCAGACTTTCCCCATCTACAGGAACTCCACCAAGGGCGACTTCATTGAAGTCACCGCGTCGAGCGGCATATTGGCTCCGAGCACCGGAATGTCCGGCTTTGGGGCCGCCTTCTACGACTTCGACAATGACGGCTGGAAAGATCTATTCGTCTCGCGCGGCCACGTCTCAGCCACCCACCCGCCCGGCGCCGAGGTCCGCCAACCCAACAGCGTCTTTCACAATCTCAGCCCCAACGGCAAGTTCCAGCCCCTCACTGAGGAAGCCGGCTTTACCGACGCCACTGCTGCTCGCCATCGGGGCTGTGCCTTCGGCGACTTCAACGGCGATGGCCGCATCGACGTCGTCGTCACCTCGCTCGATCACGACGCGGAACTCTGGATGAACCTTAGCCCTGGCTCGAATCATTGGCTCGATGTCGCCCTCCAGGGCGTCAAGAGCAACCGCGATGGCATCGGCGCTCGCATCAAGGTCGTCTCCGCCTCCGGCACCCAGTACAACCACCAGACCTCCAGCGTCTGCTACGCCTCATCCAGCCTCGGCCCCGTCCACTTTGGCCTCGGTAAGGACGCAGTTGCAACCACGGTCGAGATCACCTGGCCCAGCGGCATCGTCCAGATCCTCCACAATGTTCCCGCCGACCACATTCTGAAGGCCGTCGAGCCCGTTCCCGTCCCACCGGCCTCCAAATAGCCGCCCTTCTCAGCTAACCCGCGCTCGACAGCTCCACTGCGCTCCATTCACCCCTGGCACCGGGCCACATCCCGCTGGTTCAAGTCCCGCTACCAGGGCAAACCAATACCCCCATTTCCCGTCGAAACAGCATCAGTTCGTTTGCTAGTATCGAGGTACGCGGTTTGCGTGCTCGGCCCCTCCGGACCTCAAGTCGGAGAGGATAACGGGGAGTTTCCATGAAGCGGGTTTTTCTTGTGGCCGCGGCTGTTCTGCTGGCCACCTTCGCCGGTGTCACCGGCAGAGTCATCGCCAAGGGCAGCGACTCTCCGAATCAGTCAACTCAGCCCACCGCCGCCGCTGGCCCCACGGCTGTTCCGCCGTTCCTCATGCCCCTTCTAACCCAGGGCATTCCTCCCCACGCGCCAGCCCTCATCATCGATATCCCCGCCAAGGGAACCATCTACCCGCCTGAGATTATCCCCCCGCAGTTTGCCTGGCGCGACGACGACCCTACTGCCACTGACTGGCGCATCGAAATCACCTTCGCCGGTCACGAGCGTCCCATCAAGCTCTGGTCTGCCGGCGAAAAGTTCCAGCTCGGTCCGGTCGACAACGAGCTCACCGGCTTTGTCCCACCGACTCTGACCCCTATCCAGGCCGCCGAACACACCTGGCGTCCCGACCCCAAGCTTTGGGAAGAGATCAAGAAAGAGACAGTCGAACAGCCCGCCACGCTTGCCATCACCGGCTACCGGAGCCAGAAGGACGACCATCCGCTTTTCCACGCCGAATCCACCTTTCTCACATCCAAAGACCCCGTCGGCGCTCCGCTCTTCTTTCGCGATGTCCCTCTGATCCCCGCCGACCTCTCCACCGCCCAGCGCGGCATCATCAAACCACTGCCCGACTCGGTCCTTCCCAAGATCAAGTGGGTGCTCCGCTACATCAACGAGCCGTCAAGCAAGGTCATGATGACCAACCTGCCCACCTGCGGCAACTGCCACTCCTTCTCCCGCGACGGCAAGACCATGGGCATTGACGTCGACGGCCCGGCCAACGACAAAGGCCTCTATGCGCTCGTACCCATCCACAAGGTCAGCACCATCTCCACCGACTATCTCATCCACTGGAGCTCCTTCTCTGAGGAGCATGCGCAGAAGCGCTTCGGCTTCATGAGCCAGGTTTCGCCAGACGGCAACTTTGTCGTCAACTCCATCGATGTGCCTCACGCCCACGGCACCCGCGTCCTCGACCGCCTCTACAACGGCTTCTATTACGGCTACGGATTCGGCCAGGTTTTCTACCCCACGCGCGGTGTCCTCGCCTGGTACAGCAGGAAGACCGGCAAACTCCAGCCCCTGCCAGGCGCCGACGACCCAGACTACGTCCAGACCTCGGCCTTCTGGAGTCCCGACGGCAAGTGGCTTGTCTTCTCCCGTGCCCGCGCCAAAGATCCCTATCCTCCGGGCAACAAGAGGTCTGAATACGCGAACGATCCCAACGAGGCCCAGATTCAGTACGACCTCTATCGCATTCCCTTCAACGACGGCAAAGGTGGAACGCCCGAGCGCGTGGTCGGCGCCTCAGAGAACGGCATGAGCAACAACTTCCCCAAGGTCTCGCCGGACGGCAAGTGGATCGTCTTCGTTCAGTGCAAGAACGGCCTGCTCATGCGCCCTGACAGCAAGCTCTACATCGTCCCCTTCGAGGGCGGCGAGGCGCGTCCGCTTGAATCCAACCTGCCCATCATGAACTCCTGGCATACCTGGTCGCCCAACGGCCGCTGGCTTGCCTTCTCCTCCAAGAGCCCATCGCTCTACACTCACCTCTACCTCACCCACATCGATGAGCAGGGCCATGCCAGCCCGCCCGTCGTCGTCGAGAACGCCACCGCCTCCAATCGCGCCGTAAACATTCCCGAATTCGTCAACCTCGGCGACAACGTGATGGACCACATCGACACCCCGGCCATCGACTTCTATCGCGAGTTCGACATCGCCCAGCAGTTTCAGGACCAGCACGAGTATGTCCAGGCCGTCCCTGCATGGCAGGTCGCCGCCGCCAAGGACCCCACCGACGCGCGGCCCTTGAACAACATGGGCGTTGCCCTTGCCGCCACCGGCAAAACCAACGAGGCTATCGACGCTTACAAGCGTTCGCTCGCCCTCGATTCCGACAGCTCGCAGACCCATAACAATCTTGGCAGCGTGCTTGCCGAGGCCGGCCGCACCGACGAAGCCCTCGCGGAAGTCGAGAAAGCAATCCAGCTGAACCCTGACAACGGCGCCGCTCACATCAACCGCGGTCATCTCCTCGAGGTCATGGGCAACCACCGCGACGAAGCCATCGCCGAACTGCTCAAGGGCATCGAGCTCGCCCCGAAGAACTCTGACGGCCACAACATCTACGGCGTCATCCTCGCCCGCATGGGCCGCACCGATGAAGCCATCGACGAGCTCCAGAAAGCCGTCGACCTCGCGCCGCGCTCCGCGGAGTGCCACTTCAATCTTGGCCGCGTCTTCGCTTCAGCCAGCCGCTTCTCTGACGCTCTGCCCCAGTTTGAGGCCGCAGCCCAGATCACCAACGGCCAGGAGCCGGCCATCCTCCAGATGCTCGCCGCCATGTATTCAGAAACCGGCAAGTACGCCCAGGCCATCTCCACCGCGCAAACCGCCCTCGATATGGCCAGCAAGCGCAATGAGCAGGAGCTGGCCACCGCGCTCCGCGCCAACATCAACCACTACGAATACCAGGCTCGGCAGGCCCAGGTCGCCGTTCCCGCAACTCAGCCCTGATCGGTGCAACAGCTCGACGGGGAAAACGAGTCAGAGCACGGCTTCAGCCGTGCCGATACGGCCCAAAATGAGCTGGGCTTTAGCCCCTGCAAATTTCAGTCCGCCCCAGCCAAACTTGTGAGCAAAAAACCGAAGGCCACATCTTTCGACGTGGCCTTCGCTGTTCCGCCTTGTCGCCCCCCTACTTCACCGGAATCACCAGCAGCGTGATCGATTGGGCAGGGAAGGTGGTGATGAGGATGGTGCTTCCCGCGGTAGGCGCCCCGAGGGGAATGTCTGGCTGGGCCACGATGGCGTTCAGGTTGGCATTCGAGTAAAGATATGCCTTGGCAGGGCCAGCGGAAGTCAAGTTGGCCAGGGAGACTGATTCGGTCAGGTCGCCGTAGGTCTTGTTGATCACCATCACGGTCACCGCTCCGTCGCTCGACCGCAGCGCGCCATACACCGACAACTGCGCCTGGTTCGCGCTTGTCGAGTTGAGCGCCATGTCCCCGAACGTCGACTTGGCCCCGTCGTAGTTGCGGTACATCGCGAACGCCATCGTTCCCGGCACCTGCGTTGACGGGTCTTGTGTCGGCCAAAGCGTCCCCAGGTCCAGCCCATACGCGCCGAAGATCCCCAGGATGTCCGCTTGCGTCACTGCTCCGTTAATCGACTCAAGCCCGCCCCAGTTGTACTCGTCGACCGCAATCTTCGTCCCCGGATAGTCCTTCGCAACCCACCCCTGCAGCATCGGAATCAGCTTCGGCGCCTGCAGTGGTGTATTGCAGTTCGCGGTGTAGTTCGCGTCCGTCGTGTAGTTCGGCTGAGGCAGGTTCGGATCGGTGTACGTCGGATCCCAGAAAGCCCGCGTCGAGTTCAATCGCGCCTGCTGCACCCCTGTGTCGCCCGCCGTCGTAAACGCCACCGAGCTTCCGTTATAGGTCGCCGCGTCGTAGGTGTGCAGCACAACGTAGTCCAGCAGTCGCACACCGTAGGTCTTTTCTGCCGTGGCAAACTGCTGCATGTAGTACTCGATAAACGGCGCTCCGCCATGCGCTTCTCGGTCGATCGGGTTTTGCCAGGGCTCAAAGCATGGCCCCGTTCCCCACCCCGACTCGATGTCCTTCTTCGAGTAGAAGTAGTTGTACCAGAAGTCCACAACCGGCCCGTCCACCATCGCCGTCGGGTCCACTGTCTTGATGGCCAGTGCTGTCCCGATGCCGCCGTTCGTCACCTCGTCATACGTCGAGGGTATTGGGTGCACATCGCGGTGCACAGCATCCCACCACGCCGGTTCGTTGTCGAGGTCGAAAAACGAAACGCCGTTTCCGTTCCCGTTGACCGGATTCCCCGGCCCGAACTTTGTCACCAGCGCATTCACCCATCCGCCCGTCCAGGTTCCCCGCGCCCATGCCAGGGTCACCGCATTTGCAGCCGGAGGGGTCGGCGGCGGTTCGGAAATACTCGTCACTTCCGCAAAGGCCGTTGCTCCCGCCGCTCCTTGCGGGCCGGAGTCCCCATTCAGGGCGCATCCACCCGATGTAGCGCAGCCGTTGACCCCTTCCAGCTCAATGCCGTCGCCGCAAATCTGCCCCTCAAAACTCGTCTGACCTGGGAAATCTGCCTGGGTAAAGCTGCATGCGCCCAACGTGTTGTTCGCCACCCATCCCTGCACAGGCACCGTGCCCAGCACCTTTACCCCGTTCGCGACGGCAATCGTCACAAAGCCGTCGAAACTATTCGTCGCGTCGCCCCACATCCCGCCCGACCCGGTGCCGTTCAGGAAGTAGTAGTCCGATGCCGAGTTCGACATGTTGTTCTGGTAGTTGTACCGCGACGTATCGTCGCCTCCCCACCGGGCCACGCTGATGTTTCCTGTCGTCACCGTATTGGTATCCAGCAGGTAGTTGTTCATCCCGTAGATCAGCGGGCTGATCGCGCGTGTCTGGTTGCCGGCGTCCACTGTCAGCGCCGGTCCGGCGGCGGCTGCCGGCGGAGAGAGCGTGATCACCGCGTTTCCGCTCTTTGTTGCGTCCTCCGTGCTTGTCGCCGTCACGGTCACCGTTGGCGGCGCCGGATACGGCGTCTGATAGAGCCCACTCGCCGTAATCGTCCCCGCGCTCAACAAACTTCCCGCCGGCGGCGCTACAGTCCACGTCACCCCGTTGGAAAAGGCTCCCGTCCCCGTAACCGTGGCTGTAAACTGCTGCGACATCCCGAGGATCACTGGCGTCGCCGGCGTCACACTGATTCCAGTAATCGCCGGTCCCGTGTAGTTCGCCGTCACGGTCGCGTTCGCATTCACCGTAATCGTGCACGTCTCCGTGCTCGCCGTTGTGCATCCGGTCCACGACCCAAACGGATTGCTGCTCGCCGCGGCCGGCGCCGTCAGGGTCACCGATGTGCCCGCGTTGTAGATCCGCGAGAACGACGTACTCCCATTCGTCGCCCCGTTGTTGTCCGCCGGAGTCACCGTAATTGCCACTCCGCTTGCCGGTGTGGCTGAATCCACAGAAAGGATGTACGTGGTTGGCGGGGGAGTTTTTCCTCCTCCTCCGCTTCCGCCCCCGCAGCCCGCGATCGTGAATCCCAGACCGATCCCCAGAATCACCAAAGAAAATCTGCCATGCCTGCTCATCATGAAGCCTCCGAAAACGATTTCATCCTCTTCCCGGAAAACACGCCCTCCGCGCCCGGTCTCCCGTGGCCCTGGCTCTCAAGGGACCATCCAGTGTAGCGCGACCTTGTCCGCTCTGCCAGCGGGCCAACCGCAGCCCCTGAGCATGCGACTTCTCCGCCCCCTGGACTCTGCGAATCCTCAGCCGCGCAGACTGCGGTTGACCGTGCCCCGCGTCACCGCCGTTGCTAATCGCCCTTGCAATCCCGTTTTTCTCCCTTTACCCCGCCGAAACGACTGTGATTGCGGTCCTTGCGGGCCTCGCCTGCTCTCATTTTGCATCTAAGTCAGTGAGAGGGCAGAGGCCGTTCTCCGTGCGTCCTGCGGCGGGCTCTCGCGCGTCAGTATAGTCAGAAGGGGAGTTTCCATGAGTTTTCATAAGTTCTTAAGTTTCGGATCGCTGCTGCTCGTCTCAGCTGTCCCTCTCGTCGCCCGGGCCCAGTTCCAGCCGCCAACTCCTGAAGAGCTGAAGATGACCTCCGACCCCAAGGCTCCGGGTGCTGCGGCCGTTGTCCTCTACCGCGAAGAGATTGAGGACGACCCCCACAACTACCGGTCCGTCTACGCCCGCATTAAGGTCCTCACCGACCAGGGCAAGAGCGCCGCCACCGTCCGCATCCGCTATCCCCGCACCCTTGTCTTCAAGGCCACGGCCAGCCAGGAAGGCCGAAGCGCCGCCAGTGGCTTTCAGAATTACTTTGATGCGCCCAGCCTGATCCACATGGGCGAAGACATGCCCTACGACACCGACACCTTCGCAGGCCGGGTTGTGGTCGCCGCGTTGGCGGGAAGGACAATCCAACCCGACGGCACCATCATCCCTCTCAAGGGTTCCGCCTCCGAGATCCTCAAAACCGTTAAGGGATCCAACAATCGCAACGAACTCGTCTTCACTCTTCCCGATGTAAAGGCCGGCAGCATCGTGGAATACCGCTACCAGCTCCGCTACGACCGCTACTCCTCCGCGCCCGACTGGCAAATTCAGCAGCCCTGGTTCGTCCACAAGGCTCACTACGTCTTTCTGCCCACCGACCAGTTTCTCCCCGACCGCGGCCCGGGGAGCGCCGGCACCTCGGACAGCGAGCTCATGGGGCCTCACGATACCGTCCTCACCGATATCCGCACCACTCCAATCCTTCCCCCGGGGAAGGCGCTTACCCGGGATGCGATGGGCCGCTTCACCCTCGATCTCACCGACATCCCACCCATCCCCCAGGAGCCTTTTTCGCCTCCGCTCGAGGAGAAGATCTATCAGGTCGACTTCTATTACACCTACACCCTCGTCCAGAAAGACTTCTGGCAAAAGGAGATGCAGTTCTGGACCAAGGATCTTGATCGCTACATCGGTTCCTCCAGCGAAATCAAGAGCACCGTTTCTGAAATCTGCTCGCCCTCCGACGCACCTCTCGACAAGGCCCAAAAGCTCTACACCCTGGTCCAGAAGTTCGACAACGTCGACTTTTCCAGCCCGGTGCCCCCTCCCTCGGCCGGTGACATTATCCCTGAAGGCCACGTCGAGTCTGTCCTGACCAAGAAGAGCGGCACCTCGACCGAAATGGCCTTCCTCTATCTCGCGCTGCTCCGCGCTGCCGATGTCAATGCTCGTCCTGAGCGCATCGCTAGCCGCGATCTCCACGTCTTTTCACCGGATATTCTCAAAACCAGCCAGCTTGATGCCGTCGTCATTGCCCTCAACATCGATGGCAAGGAAATCCTCGTCGATCCTGGCGAGAGGATGGCTCCCTTTCAAACCCTCCACTGGGCCCACACCGGCGCCGGAGGAATCGCCCTCGACGCCAACGGCAAGGTTGAGATCGTCACGACCCCTCTTTCCGTCATGACCGACAATGAAATCGTTCGCGTCGGCAAGATTGACTTCACCGGCCAGGGCCAGGCATCCGGAACCATCAAGATCGCTTTCACCGGCCAGGAAGCCCTCTACTGGCGTCAACTCGCACTTCGCACAGGCCCCGCAGACATCAAAGTCCAGCTCGATCGCACTCTTGCTGCACAAGTTCCTGCGGGAATCAAGGCTCATCTCGACCACTTCGTCAACCTCGATCTCCCCAATGCCCAGTTGATGGCGTTAGTGCAGGTCTCCGGCACCCTCGCTTCGCCGGCTGGCAAACGCCTTTCGGTGCCACGCCTGTTCTTTGACAGCCGCGAGACCGATCCCTTTCCGGCTGACGCCTCCCGCACCCTGCCCATCGACATGCACTACGCCGGTGAGGAGGTGGAAAAGATTACCTACCAGTTGCCGACAGGCTTCGCTCTCGAAGGGACGCCGCAAGATGCCAAGTTCAACTGGGAGAGCAACGCTTCCTACGCTGTCCGTTCCGGTGTCGATGCCAATTCCATTACCACGTCCAGGGTGCTCGCCCGCCGTTTCACAATGCTCGATCCTTCTGATTACGTTGGTTTGCACGACTTCTACGAGAAAGCCGTAACCGCCGACCAGCAACCGCTGGTCCTCAACGCGGCTTCTGCCGCCGGGCACTAAATCCTGCCCATTTCCTACCGATACCCCGCACGGTCCTGAGAGGGTTGATCCCCTCAGGGCCGTGTCTATCGGCAGGCCCCAAACTTCGTCTAAAATGAGAAGCCAGCAAGAAAGCACGAACGGCGGAACACCTTCGCCATCCGAACACGCTCGGAGGACCAGTGTTTTCACGCATTCCGCCCGTCTTCCCCAATCGCAACCGGGCCGCCGTCTCTCTCTGTCTTGTCCTGGCTGCCATCGCGGCCATTGCCACGTTCGGGCTGACCCATTGCGCCCAGACCAGCCAAAACCTCGTCCCTGCCGTCTTTGCCGCCCAGCAGACCTCCGCTACACTTTGGCCCCTCGCCATCGACTACCCCGAGGAAGGCTCCATCTTCCCGCCCGGCATCACGCCGCCCACCATCCTCTGGCGTGATGCCGCCGGCTCTTCCTGGAACATTGACGTCTTCTTTGCCGACAAGACTCCGCCCATCCATTTCGTCACCGGCGGCGAGCGCATCATGATCCCGCCCATTGACCCCCAGGCCGTCAGCGACACCAACAAGCCGCCCACCCTCACTGCCCAGCAGGCCGCTGACTGGACCTGGACCCCGGATGCCTCCACCTGGGCCGCAATCCAGGCCCACTCCGTTAGAGCCCCCGCTACCCTCGTCATCAGCGGCATGCGCGACGGCCGTACCGTTCTTTCCCAGGCCCGCGCCGCTTTTACCACCTCCTCTGACCCCGTCGGCGCGCCCATCTTTTACCGCGACGTCCCGCTCATGCCCACGGCCGGCGTCAATGGAGTCGTTTCACCTCTCGCCCCTGACGCCATCCACCTCATCCACTGGTGCCTGCGCGACATCCGCAAGCCGGCGAGCCGCATTCTGCTCAAGGACATGCCCACCTGCGCCAACTGCCACTCTTTTTCCGCCGACGGCAAAACCTTCGGCATGGATATCGATGGCCCCGCCAACGACAAGGGCCTCTACGCCGTCGTCCCAGTCCAGAAGCATATGACCATCGACAGCAAGGACATGGTCCACTGGAATGTCGACGGTACCGTAGGGACAACCCGCGTCGGCTTCATGTCCCAGGTCTCGCCCGACGGCCGCTACGTCGTCAGCACATTTGCCGGCCCCTCGCTCAAGCTGCGCGACTCCTACTACGTCACCAACTTCACTGACCATCGCTTCCTGCAGGTCTTCTATCCCACGCGCGGCATCCTCGAGTGGTACAGCCGCGCCACGCAAACGCGCTATCCGTTGCCCGGCGCCGACGATCCCCGCTACGTCCAAACCGATGGCGTCTGGAGTCACGATGGCAAATGGATCGTCTTCGCCCGCGCCGAAGCACGCGACCCGCGCAAGCCCGGCCAGCCCGCTGCCCTCCACTCCAACGATCCCAACGAAACCCAGATCCAGTACGACATCTATCGCATTCCCTTCAACGACGGAAAAGGTGGCAAGGCCGAACGCATCGTCGGCGCTTCGGAGAACGGCATGAGCAACAGCTTCCCCAAGGTCTCGCCGGACGGCAGGTGGATCGTCTTTGTCCAGGCCAAAAACGGTCAGCTCATGCGCCCTGACAGCCAGCTCTATATCGTGCCCTTCGAAGGGGGCGTTGCTCGTCGCATGCGCGCCAACACCCGCCTCATGAACTCCTGGCACAGCTTCTCGCCCAACGGACACTGGATGGTCTTTTCCTCCAAGGCCCGCTCGCCGTACACCCAGATGTACCTCACTCACATCGACGCCAATGGCAACGACAGTCCGCCCATCCTCATCGACAATGCCGCCGCTTCCAACCGCGCGGTCAACATTCCTGAGTTCGTTAACATCGATCCCGACGGAATCGAAGACATCCGGGTCCACGTCGCCGACCAGCGGGCCATCGCCGACGAGCGCAAGTAGGAACCACGCGCAACCCGCAGCCGAGAACTTAAACTAGAAACCGTGGCCATGCCCAAATCTCAGTTCGATTCTGGTTTTCAACAGGTGCCCGTGGCTTCCCGGTTCTCTGGCTCCATTGTTTCGGGATCTGCACTTCCTGTCTTGGCATTAGCCATTGCGCTACTTGCGCCCTCGACCCTCTACTCCGCCCCCAACTGCGCGCCCCCGCCCTCCATGAAGGACCGTTTGCAGAACGCGCCCACTGCCGACGATTACTCCGATCTCGGTCTCTGGTTTGCCAGCCACGAACAGTACGATTGCGCCGCCGACGCCTATGCCACATCGCTGCAGACTTACCCGGAACAGAAGAACGCCATCCGCGTCATTTTCATGTTTGGCAGCAGTCTCTATCTATCGGGAGACTCGCAGGAGGCTATTCCTGCCCTTCAGGAAGCCGAACGCCGTGGATTCAAGGACAATCGTCTCCACCTCATTCTCGCCTCCGCCCTCGACTCAACCCACGACTCGGCTGGCGCCGAAGCCGAGTGGCGAGCCGCCCTCGCCTTCGATCCCGAGATCATCGCTGCCCTCGACGCGCTTTCTACCGATCTCGTCAACGACGCCGACTACCCATCTGTCATCGACTTGCTCGACAAGCCCCGCGTCCAGCCCCAGCGCACCCCCACCCAGTGCCTCAATCTCGCCCTTGCCTATGCACGGACCGGCAAGTCCGACCTGGCCCTCGACATTCTCCGCAACGGCCTCAACACTACCCCCGACTCCGTCGCCATCGTCCGCCAACTCGCCGGTCTCCTCATCCAGGGCAGCCGAAACGAGGAAGCCGCCTCGGTTCTGGAACTCGCTCTCGGCCACACCCCTGACGATCCTCGCCTTCACGAAGCTCTCGGCACCGTCCTTGCCCGCCTCAATCGAATGCCCGAAGCCCGCGAACACCTTGAGCGCGCCATCGCCCTGGGCGACACCGCCCCCGAAGCCAAAGAAAACCTCGCCAAAGTCCTTCAGTCCCTCGGCTCCGCCCCCACAGCCCACTGAACGGCATCATCGAGAGCTCACATCTGCGTCATCTGAAGACGTGCTTTAGTGCACCGCCGCGGTGTCTATTGTCTTCACAGCGCTCAAGGGAACTTCCAAAGTCCCCACCTTGTGCGTCGACGGGTCGTAAACCCCTGTCCGCAACCAATACTGCCCCCTCGGCACTTCCACCCAGTCCCGTAATTGAATTCCGGTTTTTCCATAGATCCTGTAAATGTCCGACTTGATGTTCAGCGCCACAATGTGGTCCTTGCGCGTCACGATGTTCCCATACCGGTCGTACACGATCATCGAAACAACCAACTTTCCAGTGTGCAGCCCATCCGCCTCTTCCTTCAGACGAACGTCGCCCAGGTCGATGGCGAAGTTCACCATGTAGCGGCTCGTCGGGCCCTTCACAACCGGGTTCTCCGGCGGATTCGGGCCGGGGGTTGCGGCAACTTCCTGCTGCGGCGCCAGCGGCTGGATCATCGTCTTATACAGAATCTGCTCCGACTGCGGCATCCCAAAGTCCATTACCGGCGCAAGCGGGTTGGTCATTCTTGCCGCATCTGCGGCGGCGATCTCAATGTTTCCCATGCCGGGCATGTCCTCATCCAGCGCATAATACCCGCGCCTGTACGACAGGTTGTACTTGGCTCCGTTCACCATTACCTCGATCGGCCGGAACAGCCCATCCATATCCTTGTTCTCCGGCGAATACGTGATCGTGTAAAAGTCGGCGCTCGATTTCACCACATCCGCTATCACTTCAGACAGCCCGTTGGTGTTCACAAATGCCTTGCCGCCCGAGTCGTACGCAAGCTGCTTCATCGTTTCCTGGTCTGTGTTCCGCTGCGCGTCCTCATTCGTCGTCTGGCTCGACTGCGCACTGGTTAGGCCGCTTACCTGGGGCGCCTCTTGCGACGCTGCGCTGCTTGACGCGCCGGTTACCTGTGCCGTACTGGTGATCAGCGGATTCAGCGCGTTTTGAGCCTGGTAAAACGTATTGGTGCTCGCCCCTCGTGCGTCCACCGGATAGACCGCTATGCGCGCTGTCGTCAGCAGGTCGATCGTCTTCTTCAGTGCGTCTTCAAACCGTGTCTCGGTCCGCGTGTCCGTCCCGTCGAACTGCGCGGTCGACATGCCCACAAACGTCATCGGAAAAGTCTCTGAGAACCAGATCAGGTTCTTCCGGCCAGGGAACGTTCCCAGAAACTTCGCCAGATGCTGAAGATTCTCCAGTGTCCGGTAAGCACGATCGTCCGTCTGCGCCTGCTCTGTCCGGTCAAAGGTCCCGGTCAATGCGTCAATCATCGCTTGCGTCCCCGCCGTCGTCGTGCCCCCTGGTCCTGCCGGCATAATTTCCGCCATCTGCCCCAGCATCGTTTGCTGCGCAAGGGTCTCCTGCTGCCCCTGGATCAGCATCGTATTCTGCATCTCACTGCTCTTCTTGTTGCCCAGCGCCGCCATCAGAATGGCCGGATCGTCCGAAAACCCCTGCACAAACCGCAGCCCCAACCCCATCGTGAAGATCGCCATCCGCGATCCAGGCTTCAGGCCCTTCAGAAACTTCATCGCCTGCTTGTGCACGTAGGTCTGGTCTTCGATCGGCGTGTTCAGCGAGTCCAGCAGCAGCACGTTCACCGCAGCCGGCGCCTGAATCGGAGTAAAGTTCGTGAACACGTTCATCGGCAGCATCGGCAGTTCCACAGGTTTTGCATCCTCTTCCACCCTGTGCTCTTCAAAGAACGAAATCGTCTGCGGCTTGCCCTTCTCGAGCACCGAGAAGGATTCCTGTTTCAATCCCGTCACGGGATTGCCGCTCTTGTCCGTCACCACAACGTCCAGCAGCACCGCCTTGCCGCTGATCTTGAAGGTTGCCGCTGGGGTCTGGTTGTCAGTGCTTATATTCGCTGCACTGGGGTTCTGGCTTTGTGCCGTCAGCGGCGTCGTGGCCAATATCGTCACGCACAGGGCTACGGACGGGGCCAGGAATAGGGGAAGACCCACGCAATTGGGAAGACAGCTCCGCTTCATTCGATAACCTCCTCGAATCCCGTTAGCGTACCACTCCACTGCCGCCACTGGCCATCAGGGAACTCGCAACCTCACAGCCCGTTGCAGCCCCGCGAAAACTTTCTTGGAGCCTGTGCAGTTGAAGCAGGCTCAATTTGCTCCGAGCGCAAAAACGGCTTCCGAGTCACTCACGGAAGCCGTTTAGAATCTTCAAATCTCTTGGTTGCGGGGGCTGGATTTGAACCAGCGACCTTTGGGTTATGAGCCCAACGAGCTACCGGGCTGCTCCACCCCGCATTTACAGTTTAGCAACTCCAGGATGGGGGGTCAAATAACCCCGATTGGGGACCTTTGAACTCGCCTCGAGAGTCAAAACAAGCCCGCCGCCTGCCCATTCCGCTTCAAACGCGCCCTCCGCCTGCCAACGACACGCCCCTTCCGCGCCCTCCATCCGATACACTTTTCGGAACCGCCCCAGGCACGCGGCAGCCGAGCTGACCAGCGGCGCCCGCGGCGCGGATGCAGACGCAAGACGCGGATGTCCGCGCCACAATAACTCAGGAGGCCCATTGACCTTCTCCGAACGTTTCCACGAAATTCGCACCGGGTTTGAGCGGCCGTTCTGGGTTGCCAACATCAGCGAGCTCTTCGAGCGGCTGTCGTATTACGCGGCGTTTGCCTCGCTGCCCCGCTACCTGCATGAGAGCCTGAACTTCGGCGTCGAGCGGGCCAGCAGTTTGGCGGGATTGTTTGGCGGGTTGGTGTGGTTTCTGGCGGCGTTCGGCGGCGCTCTCGCTGACCGTATGGGCTTTCGCCGGGCCCTGTCGCTGGCCTACCTCATTCTGGCCATCTCCTACTTCCTGCTCGGCTCCATCGGTTCGCCGTGGCTCGCTCCGGTTCGCAATGCCATGCCTCTGGTCG
>CAYWSR010000057.1:0-23872 GCA_964460385.1 uncultured Occallatibacter sp.
CCAATAGCTTTGCTGTATTCTTGGAAGGAGATCCAGCGGGCCTTCCATCGCATCTGAAGCACATGGAAGGTGGCAAACCCTCCTCTCAGGGGAGAGGGCAGCCCGGCGCCAACGGCAGCCTGGAAGTGAGGTTTTTCTTTGACAGCAGAGCAATTGGAAGCATCGCGCGCCGAAAGGATGCGCCACAACGGACATGGGCCCCTCACGCTTGAGGACGCTCGCACGTGGATTGAAGAGACCGGGTTGTGTCTCTTTCATCCGAGACGGCAATTTTCTTCATTTGTAGCGCCATCTTTTGTTGAAGCCGTAGCCGGCCGGCGGGACGCGACCCCCGATCCCAAACATACTGCCCTCGCCGAGGAATTGCTGGTTCGCCTTGAGGCGGACGACGTGGCGGTGCGCCTGAACCTTCAGGGCCAACCGGGCGAGCAGCCGGACTATGTGGTGGCGAGTTGGGTTCTTCCGTATGTGTATGCGCTGCGCGGAGACCGCGACTGGCGCCGTAGCCCGCAGTTGACGGGTTCGCGCCAGGTGTCGCAGCTGGCAGTGCAGGCCTACAAGCAACTTGAGGCGGGAGACGCCACGATTGCGAGCCTCAAGCATGCGCTCGGCCGCGAAGTGACCGAAGGGGCCGTGCTGCGTGGTATCACCGAGCTGTGGCAGCAGCTGAGGATCATTCCAGTTGTCTCAGCGCCGGGCCAGGCGGCAAAGTGGCAACTCCTGCGCCATCGCTATCAGAAGGCAATTGCTGAGGGAGCGTCGACGTCGCAAGTGACGGCGATCTCCGTGCTGGCTTCAATCTATCTGCAGGCTGTGATTGCGGCGAGCATGGAAGAGGTTGAGTTGTTTCTGGCTCCCCTGACGGCTCGCAGCAAGGTCCGCGAAGTGCTGCGTGGCCTGGTGGCAACGCGGCAAATCCACACCGTTTCCGTGGGCCATGCACAGCACTTCTACGTGGCAGGTACGCTGCCGGCGTTCACTGTGGCTCCCACGCTCTACGCGAGCTCGTCGATGTCAGGCTCATCGTATTTCCTGCATTCGCGGGAGCACGAAGAGGATGGGTTGCAGCACGAGGCGCCCAAGGCCCAGCCGGCGGTTCACGCGCCGGCGCCGGAAACGCATCGATCGGTGGAAAATCACGCCGGGGCCCACGCACCGGCTCACGCGAACCACTCGGCGACTCACGGTTCGAGCCGCATTCCCAGCCACACGCCGCGGACCCCGGCAGCTCGGAAGCCTGCGGCAAGCGGAAAGCCGGCAGGGACGCGGCCGCATTTCAGCCGGCCCGCAACGCCGTCGCGGAATCGGAAGCCAGGGCAGTCATCGGCTGCGAACCGGCCGGTACGGCGTCCAGCGAGCGATACCCGGGCGGTGGGAGCGAGACCAGCGGGAACAAGGCCCGGCGCCCAGCGACCGGCAGGTCCAGCGCGGACATCCAACGGCCCGCGGTCAGTGGGAGCAGCTCGGCCGGGCAACGGCGCGCGGACGTCCAGCAGCCCACGCTGGAGCTCAAACGGCGCCGTGAACACAAATGGGAGCACGAACGGGAAGAGAACGCACTCGGCAAACGGCTCGAGCAATGGAGCCCGGACGAACGGAAGCAAGACCAGGCCGGTCAACGGTCGCACGAGCAGACCGCTGAACGGCCCTGCAGGGCGCGGAACCAAGCCTTCGTCCTGGAGCCGGAACGGCCACAGCAACGGGGCCAAACCGGCCGGCAAGCCGACCACAAATGGACGCAGCACTGGCCTGAAGCGGAAAGACACGCGGACAGATAGCCGCAAGCCGGCGCTGACAGCCGGAGCCAAGGCCGGCAACAGCAAGCGCTATGGCTTTACCGCACGGCCCAAGCGGGAGTCGAAGAAGCGCGGATGAGTGCTGAAAGCAGCTCTCAGGTTCTGCCGGAAGCCAAGCGAAAGATCATCGTGGCAATTGACGGGCCGGCAGGCGCGGGCAAGAGCACGATCGCGCGCCACCTGGCCCGGCATTTCGGACTCCTGAACCTGGAAACGGGAGCCATGTATCGCGCCTTCGCCCTGAAGGCGCTCCGGGCAGATGTGCCACTGAACGAAAGCAAGACTCTGGAAGAGCTGGCGGCCGAAACCTCGATTCGACTCGAAGCGGGGGACATCGAGAACCGTGTCTTTGTGGACGGCGAAGACGTGACCGGGCTGATCCGTAACCCGGCGGTTACCGACGCGGCTTCGCGGGTGAGTGTGCACCCTGCAATCCGGGCGTGGATGGTGAAGCTCCAGCAGCAGCTGGGCGCCGAGGGCGGTGTGGTGATGGAAGGACGCGACATTGGGACCGTCGTCTTTCCGCACGCCGCGGTGAAGATCTTTCTGGATGCGGCTCCTGAGGTGCGCGGGCAGCGACGGTTTGAGCAGCTGGGGACAGCGCCCGCGGTGCAGCCCGAAGAAGTGATCCGGGATTTGCGGGCGCGGGACGAACGGGATCGCAACCGGGCGAATTCGCCGCTCAAGCCGGCGGAAGACGCGGTTCTTCTCGATTCAACGTACATGGCGCTGGACGAGGCGGTTCGCGCGGCTGAGGCGATTGTGAAGGCGAAGCTTTCGGGGGCGGCCTTGGGGAGTTAGAGCGGAATCGGAGTTTCCCGGCCAAATGCGATAGGCTCTTAGATGTATGGAAATCACCTGCACCCGCTGTCACCAGACGATCCTTGCGGACAACTGCTACTGTCCGGCCTGCGGGCTGCCGCAACTGGTTTGTTCGGCAGAAGGCGCAACGGGCGCGAGTGTGGTCGAACGACTGAAGGAGCCGGTGCGGGACGCTGGAAGCGTGGACTGGAAGGCGGCGCTGCGGGCGGTGCTGATGCTGGCGATTCCTGCCGGGATACTGTCAAGCGAAGCGACGCCGTTTGGGTTGCTGGGGGTGATCTGGATGACCGCCGCTTCGGCGCTTGCGGTGTTCATCTACTTGCGCGGGCAGCGGCCGGCTTGGATCACGATGGGGGCAGGCGCGCGGATCGGGCTGGTGACGGGTCTGCTGGGCGGCTGGATGGCCTTTGCCGTCAGTGGAAGCGCGCTCTACGTCCAACGGTTTGTTTTTCACCAAGGGAATCAGATTGACATTGATTGGAAGACGACGCTGCTGACAGGCCAGGAGCAGATGCAACAGATGATGGCTGGGATGATGACGCCGGAGATGGTAAAGCAGCAAGCGGCGCAGTTCGTATGGATGCTCTCTCCGGAGGGTCATGCGGGCTGGGCGACCTTCGGATTTGCCGGCGACGCGGTGTTCCTGCTGTTTTTTGCCGTGGCGGGCGGCGCACTGGGAGCGCGGATCATAGCGCGTGCCAGGCGGCCTGAGGTATAGGTTCCACTTCTCCACAGGTTGCTCCGGGGCAGCGGCCCCTCGTATGATCCACCGAGGGATTGGCAGCAGAAAAATATGAGCGAAGACCAAAAGACAGCGAATCTGCGTGTGAAGGGTCGGTTGATGTCCGCGTCGGAGATCGAGCGCACGCTGGTGCGCCTGGCCCACGAGATTGTAGAGAAGAGTAACGGGAGCGCGGACCTGGTGCTGGTGGGCATCAAACGCCGGGGCGTTCCGCTGGCAGAGCGGCTGGGCAAGCTGATCTCGCAGATCGAAAAGCGCCGGGTCGAGACCGGTGTGCTCGATATCCAGTTCTATCGCGACGATCTGTCGACCGCCGACGTGCGGCCAGTGGTGACGCCGGGGTCGATCGGGATCGAAGTGGAAGGACGCGATGTGGTGCTCTGCGACGACGTGCTCTACACCGGCCGGACGATTCGCGCGGCGCTGGACGCGCTCTTTGACCACGGCCGCGCGCGACGGGTGCAGCTGGCCGTGCTGATCGACCGCGGCCATCGCGAGTTGCCCATTGAGGCAACCTATGTGGGCAAGCATGTGCCCACCAGCAGTCGCGAGATTATTGAGGTGAAGTTTCAGGAAGTGGACAACGACGAACAGGTGCTGCTGGTCGAGCGCACAGACTGAAAGACAAGGAATCGGCTTAGGGCCGCGGGGCCGAGTGCAAGAGCCGCTCCAAAACCGGACCGGAGCCCGGTGCTCCGGCGAACGCCACAGCGGTTCCAGAATTGCTGTACTCCGGAACCGCCACTGCTGAGTGGCATTTTCCTCAAGAAAATGCCACCTTTCACTGCTCTCAAAAGGGCAAGTGAATTCTGGAACCGGTCTGAGTATGAACCCGACCCCAGCCGCTCGTCGAGCCATCCATCCGCCCCCCGGACCCACATCTCCTTTCCCGTATCTCGCAGGATCGCTGCTGTCAGCGGGAGACCTGACGCTGGCGGAGATCAGCCACATTCTGAGCAGGGCAACCTTCCTCGAAAGCGAAGATCCGCTCAAGCGCGACCGGATCCTTTCCAAGCGGAAGATCGCATTGCTCTTTTATGAGTCGTCGACGCGGACGAGAACCAGCTTCGAACTGGCGGCCAAGGCACTGGGCGCGGACACGACGCTTGTTTCGAGCCTCTCGTCGAGCATTGAAAAAGGCGAGTCGCTGAAGGACACGGGACTGACCCTCCGGGCGCTGGGAGCCGAAGCGATCATTCTTCGCCACAACTCTTCGGGCGCGCCATGGCTTCTCGAAGCCGAGACGCGGCTGCCGGTGGTGAACGCGGGTGACGGCATGCATGAGCATCCGACCCAGGCGCTGCTCGATCTGCGCACGATGCTGACGCATCTGCGTCCGGGTGTGACAGAGGTGGACGCGGAGACAATGGCGGGGGTGACGGTGACGGTTGTGGGCGACATCATGCATAGCCGCGTAGCGCGTTCGAACATGATGCTGCTGCCCCGGCTGGGAGCGCGGGTGATTTTGTGCGGGCCGAAGGAGCTGTTGCCCGAGGTTGCGGGGCAGGCCGGCCCGGGGATCAGCATCGAGCGCGATTTTGACGCGGCGCTGCACCAGTCCGATGTGGTGATGATGCTGCGCATACAAGGCGAGCGGCTGGCCGGGTTGCAGCTTGATCTCGAGCAGTACAAGGCGAACTACCAGCTCACCGGTCCGCGTCTGGCGGCGCATGCGCCAAAGGCTATGGTGATGCATCCGGGACCGATCATTCGCGGCATGGAAGTGACGGCCGGCGTGGCCGACGGAGTACAGTCGGTGATCCTGGAGCAGGTGAAGAACGGCGTGGCGATTCGGATGGCCGTGGTGGAGCGGGCGCTTACGACAGGAGGCGCGGCATGACGGCTCTGGCGATCAAAGGCGGGCATCTGCTGGATCCGGCTGCGGGCGTAGACGGACTGAAGGACATTCTGCTCAACGATGGGCATGTGGCGGAGATTGCCGGGCCGGGCAAACTGAAGCATGCAAACGGCGCAGAGGTTCTGGATGCGACGGGGTTGACCGTGGCGCCGGGACTTGTCGACATTCACGTGCATTTGCGCGAGCCAGGCCAGGGTTACAAGGAGACGATTGCCAGCGGCACTGCGGCGGCGGCGGCGGGCGGATTTACGTCTGTGGCGGCGATGCCGAACACGCGGCCGGTGAACGACTCTCCGGAGATCACCAGCTGGATGCAGGCGCCGGAGCGCGGGGCGAGCGTGCGGGTGTTCCCGATTGGCGCAGCGACGCGCGGGTCGAAAGGTGAAGTGATAAACGACTATGCGGCGTTGAAGGCGGCGGGCGCGGTAGCCGTGACCGATGACGGCTCTCCAATTCTGAAGGACAACATCATGCGGGAGACGCTGGCAGCGGCGGCGCGCGTAGGGCTGAGTGTGATCCAGCACGCGGAAGACACGCGGCTGACACAGGGCGCGAGCATGAATGCTGGACCGACGGCCTTTCGGCTGGGCCTGCGCGGGATGCCGCCCGAAGCCGAGTATGGGCTGGTGGAGCGCGATATCCGGCTGGTGAGCGAACTGCGCGATGCGCGAGCACACCTGCACGTAGCGCATACCTCGACGGGAGCGGCGGTCGCAGCGGTGCGGCAGGCGCGGCGCAACGGGCTGCACGTGACCTGCGAGGTCACACCGCACCACTTCCTGCTGACCGAAGAGCACGTGGGGATGTACGACACCCATGCCAAGATGAATCCGCCGTTGCGCGCAGCTGCGGACCGCGACGCGATGATCGAGGCAATCCTCGACGGCGTCGTGGACGCGATTGCCACCGACCATGCGCCCCACGCGGTGCACGAGAAAGAAGTGGAGTTTGAGAACGCGCCGAACGGCATTACCGGCCTGGAGACGGCGCTGGGACTCTCGCTGCGCTGGCTGAACAAGGAATGGAAGATGCCGATGGGGCGCGTGCTGAGCCTGCTGAGTGCGCAACCGGCGGCGCTGCTGGGGCTGAAAGGGCGCGGGACGCTGGCCGTGGGCAGCTTTGCCGATGTAGTGATCTTTGACCCCAAGGCCGAGTGGACCTATCGCGCGCGTGAGACCAAGTCGAAGTCGCGGAATACGCCGTTCGACGGCTGGACGATGCAGGGCCGCGTGCGCTGGACGATCAGCGAAGGGCGCGTCGTGTACACCAACTCGGCGTAGATCCCGGAGTCTTGAATGAACGCGGATATCTTGAGCTTTCACCGCATCCAATCGATCAGACCTGTTGGAATTGCGAGGAAGGGAGCGATCATGATTTTGCCGGGCGCTTTACATTTTGCACACTGGAGCCTGTTTTTGCTGCGGCTCATGGTGGCGCTGGTGTTTGGTGCCAGCGGATTCGGCCATCTGAACGCCCCGCGCGAACGCGCGAAGAGCATTGGCATGAGCGTGGGCTTTACCGTCTTTCTTGGGGCCGCGGAATTGGCTGGAGCCATCGGTCTTGCGGCCGGCGTTTTGACGCAGTGGGCCGCGATTGGATTGATCCTGCTCATGCTGGGCGCAATCTACAAGAAGATCGTGGTGTGGAAGACCGGCTTCTGGGGCGAGAAGTCGATGGGCTGGCACTACGACCTGATGCTGGTTGTGATGAACCTGGTGATTCTGTGCACAGGCGGCGGGCGAATTGCGCTGATGCCGCCGCTGTTAACAAGCCTTCGTTGACCCCTGGATCCCGCTGGTCACTGAGGTGAGACCGGAATCACCAGCCCGTAGTTATCCTTCCGGAGAACTCCGATTTGTGTTATATTTTTATATAACATGCGATTGAGGTCCACACCATGCACACAACAAATCTCCGGAAAGTCGGCGGGTCGGTCATGCTGGCGGTTCCGCCGGCGATTCTGGATCAGTTGAAGCTGAAGGCTGGAGCGACCGTGGGGCTGGCTGTGGAGGGGGATCAGCTGATCCTGAAGCCGCAGAAAAAGCCGAAGTACACTCTCGAGGAGTTGCTGGCAGGCTCCGATTATTCATATCCCATGTCGGCTGAGGACCGCGAGTGGATTGACGCGCCGCCCGTAGGCCGCGAACTTATATGAAGCGCGGCGATATTTACCTCGTCTCGCTCGATCCGACGTTTGGCCACGAACGGCAAGGCCTGAGGCCGGTACTGATTGTTTCTCCCACCAGCTTTAACGAAACCACGAAGCTTCCGGTGATTGTGCCAATCACCTCGGGCAGTGAGTTTGCCCGGCGCATCCGTTTTACGGTGCCCATCTCGGGTATTAAAACGACCGGCGTTGTACGCTGCGATCAGCCGCGCGTGCTCGACATTGCCGCCCGCGGAGGCCGTTGGGTGGACGCACTGCCAGATGAGATTCTGGCAGACGTGCTGGCGAAGACGGCGACGCTGTTCGAGTGAGAATTTACGCTCTGTGATTCTCCGCAATCGCGCGCGTCTCTCGAACCTGTTTGAAGTCCAGCGTAGCCAGGTTCATGTTGCCCTCGGTGAGAATGTGGACAGTCAGCACGCTTTTCCCCGCGGGGAGGCGGAGCTTTACAAGTGCGGGCGCGATGTTCCAGTGGTGCCACTGAAGCCAGGCGATTGGATCTGCCGCATTGAATGTGGATTCGATTGCGAGCGGTCCGGTGGCAGGCTTGCCGTTGACGTCGATCGAGATAGTTCCGCCGCGATTCGATGTGTAGAGCAGATCGGCCGCGTAGAGGCCGACGTGGGCGGTTTCGACAGTGATGTTGAACCACTCGCCGGGCTCGGTCCAGCCCACGTACAGGATCCTCTTGGGCGGCGTGACTTTTTCGTAGGGGTTGTTGTCGATCGCGTCGCCGTGATCGGGAAACTTTGTGTAAGAGATGTCGACGCTCTCGTCTTTGCGGAACTCGTTGAGGTAGCTTCCGTCGAGGGGATTCAGGCCTCCGCTGCCGCTGTTCTTCGCGTCGGAGTCGTGATAGGCGACGCCCTCGCCGCCGAGATCGTAGTACGCGCAATAGATAGTACCGGGGATCTGCTGCGGACCGCCGGAGTAGCGGCTGTCGTGAAAGGGCGTGCCGGCGTAGTGCTGAAGGAAATCGGACTTCCCGGCCCACAACGGAGACGCGATTAAAAGAGCAATCATCGCGACACACAGAATCCGGCGGGCGCGAGGACTCTTCATCTGAAGCAGCTCCCGATCAGCCTTTGCGGCGGTAGAGTATCTGAAAGTCGTAGCCGGGGTTGGCCGGGAAAAGGGCGGCGACATGGCGCAGGCGCTCGGCAAGAGCGGGCGCGGCGAGCAATGGGTAGTCCCGCTCGCGAAGGTCGTGGTAGTCGAAGTCGACCTCGAGAGAAAGCATGTAGATAGCGAGAGCGTCGGAAAAGGCCGAGTCAAAGTAGGCTGAGCGGGCGCGCTCGTCGATGACCTTCTTGCCTTGGCCAACCTGAGTGTCCTGAGCGCGGCGGCGGGCTTCCCAGGCGTCCTGGCTGGTTTCTCCGCGAACCTGGGCCTCGGCCTGCGACCAGGCAAGCGACGAAAAGCTCTCGGGAACGCCGGCGGCTTCGACAAAGTTGTGTGCGACGTTGATGAAGAACTCGAAGGCGAGTCCGAAGCGGTCTTCGACGAGCCGGGTGGAGAGGAAGACTGCCTCGGTTGAGCCGAAAGTAGCGTTGCGATGGCAAATGGCACGGTCGCCGAGCTCGACAGTGTAGGAAGGAGCGATGAAGATCTCGCCGGTGTCGGCGATGGCCAGCGGAACGAAGTAATAGGCTCGCTGTGCGAGCGCAGCCGAGAGCGCGGAAGGGACGACGCCGACGAGGTGTGCGAGATCGGCTTCGGGGACGCGGGTTTCACCCCAGGCAGCATAGTTCACGCCGTTCGGCGCGGGACCGACCTTGACCTGCGCAGCGACCTTCTCGGCGGGCCACAGTTCGATTTGTGCACTGGTGGACATGAATCTGTATTCTAGACGACGGAGGCCCCCGCGATGACGGATTTGACACAGAGGGAGCAGGGACGGGGCGGCACAGTGCTTGGCTTCCCGCTCGAGGGATTTGGCCTCTTCACAAGCCTACTGCTGGCGTTTGCGTCGGGGTTCTTCACTTTTTTTGCGACAACGGCGATTGCGATCTTTGCGCTGCTCGGATGGAACCTGATCGGGCATCATGCGGTGAGCTACGCCGACACCTACCTTTACGTTGGGTTCCCGGCGGGCGTGCTTGTGCTGCTGGTGGCGCTGCCGGTGTTTGGTGTGCTGTGGCTGCGGGCTAAAGCGCGCCGGTAAGGGGGAACGATGCCTGTCAGTGCAGTCGCAGCGGAAGAAGTTGAGGAGATTCTGAAGGTTGGGAAGGCAGGCGGAGAACCCTCATCGACCGCAGAGCTGGCACGGGCCCAAGAACTTGCACGGACCTGGATCGCGCGCCTCGAGGCCGGAGAGGTGATTTACTTTCCGCGGACGCCGGTGCCCATTCCGCAGCAGGATCTCGCGTTTCTGCTTGGCCAGCACCAGACCGACAGCCGCTTGCACAAGAACATCGCCTACAAGCCGGGAATCGATCGGCTGAGCGGCGTCGACGAGAAGTCGGCCGACAAGGCTGAAGTTGAGCGGATGCACGCAGTGATGCGGCGCTACTCGAAGAGCGTAACGGAGTTTCTGGCGGTGTTTCTGGCGCCGTATGAGCAGCGATGGACGCTCGACTACGCGAGCTACCGGCCAATCGAGGAGCAGGGTCGGGACCTGGCGACGCGCAAGCGCAACGACCTTCTGCACACCGATGCGTTTCCCACGCGGCCGGCGCGCGGCGCGAGGATTCTCAGGTTCTTTCACAATATTCACCCGACGCGGACGCGCGATTGGGTGCTGGGGGAACCGTTTGCGCGGGTGGTGAGCGAGTTTGTTCCAGGGAAGATAGAGATGCCGCAGGCGGACGGAGCTTGGGGGGCAAAGGGCAAGAAACTGGCGCAGGCGATGGGCCTGGCAGCGCTGGTGCCGCAGTGGAAGCGCACGCCCTACGACACGTTCATGATGGATCTGCACAACACGATGAAGGAAGATGAGCGATTTCAGCGCGAGTGCGGGAAAGAGAGCTTCCAGTTTCCTGCCGGGTCAAGCTGGATGGTCTACACCGAGACAGTGCCGCACTCGGTGGAGGCCGGACAATATGCCCTGGAGCAAACGTTCCTGGTGAGGCCGGAGGCCATGGTGACGCCGGAGTCTTCGCCGCTGGCGATTCTGGAGAAGATGGCCGGTGCGCGGCTGGTTTAGCGGGGCACGGTCTCTGACCGCGAAGTTCCGTTTGTTGAGTTGGTCGAATCCCAGGTCTCATCCGCCGCGGCGGACGAGACTTGGGACACCCAGTTGAATCACAACGAGAAACGACCCTGGGCCTGGAGACCGGCAGGCTTCGGATCGGCCTTATCGTACTTTGCCACCTGAACCTTGCGGGCGAGGCCAATTTTGCTGAGCAGCCAGATGCCCCAGTAGTTTGGATCGTACTCGTACCACGCGAGGCCGTGTTTCGCGCTCACCGGGTGAGCATGGTGGTTGTTGTGCCAGCCTTCGCCGCCGCTGAAGAGCGCGACCCACCAGCTGTTGCGGGAGTCATCGCGGGTTTCAAAACGCCTGCTGCCCCAAAGGTGCGTCGCGGAGTTTACGAGCCAAGTCGCGTGGAGGCCCAGCGTGATGCGGAGGAAGCCGCCCCAGAGGAGCATGCCGACTGCGTTTTTCCAACCGCCTGTCCACCAGCCGAGGCTAAAGAGGAGAACCCCGCTTGCGCTCACGGGAAGCCAGTGGTACTTGCTGAGCCAGACATGGAAGCGGTCGCGGGCAAGGTCGGGGACGTATCGGGCAAGAACGGCGGTCTGCGCATGGAGCGACTTGCCCCAGACGAGCCAGCCGGTATGGGCCCACCAGCCGCCTTCGCGCGGGGTGTGGGGGTCGCCGGCTTGGTCGCTGTGCTGATGGTGAACGCGGTGCGTGGCCACCCAGAAGATCGGGCCGCCCTCAAGCGAGAGTGTGGAGCAGAGCGCCATGAAGTACTCAAGCCACTTGGGAACCTGGTAGCCGCGATGGGTGAGCAGGCGGTGGTAACACATGCCAATGCCCACGTTGATGGCCAGGATGTAGAGCACGACCATCGCGGCCAGGCGCGACCAGCTGAAGAAGAAAAACGCAGCAAGCGCACCGACGTGGAAGATGACGATGATCCAGAGTGTGAACCAGTTGATGCCTTCGCCCGCGGTGGCGGCACGGCCCATGCGCACAAGCTGGCGCGCTGGAACTCCGTTCGATACCACGGTAGCCGGCGACCCGGCGGCTGACGCTGGTGAATTGGTTGCGGCTTCAGGGATGGGAGCGGATACGACAGATGCCATGGATTTTGGAGATTCCTCGAAGATTGAAAACCTGCTAACTCTAAACTGATTGTATAGGATGGCAAAATACAACTTCTGCGCACTATTGCGCAGCAACGCACCTGTTTGTTTCTTGGAAAAATAGAATTCCCTAAAAAAGTGAGCAATATTGCTCAGCTTTTTGGTTGCTCAGATTTTGACGTGATAGCGCCTTCCGGGCTCCGTCAAGGAGATGCATGACGAACGAGACGGGTAGGACCGAAGCTTTTTCTGACGGCATCTTCTCCATCGCCGCTACGCTGCTGGTGCTTGACCTGAAAGCGCCTGCCGCGACGCTGCCGTTCTGGCAGGGTATCGCTGCGCAGTGGCCCGCATACGCAAGCTTCCTGTTGAGCTTTCTGTTTATCGGGATCATGTGGCTCAATCACCATCGGCTGTTTTCGCACATCCGCCGGTCGAGCGATCTGCTGATGGTGGCCAACCTGCTGTTGCTGCTGGGCGTTGTGTGGATTCCCTACCCTACATCGCTGATGGCACAGTCGGTGTTTACCGGGCGGCTCAGAGATGCGGCGATTCTCTACAACGGCGCATACCTGGTGCTAGCCATCCTGTTCAATCTGCTGTTCGGCGTATGCGTGAAGGGCGGATTGCTTGACCGCAACGTAAGCGGTGTGCAGAACATTGCTCGAAGTTATGCAGCGGGGATTCTGATGTATTTGATCTGTTTTACGGTGACATGGTGGAATGTGCCGGTGAGCCTGGCGATCAACTTCGGGATGGCAATGTTCTTCCTGCTGTCACCCGATCAGATGGCCAAAAACTGCACGAAGCACCATCCATCTGGAGCGGAGCCGATCGAGTGAGTTGAATCGGGGCCCCGGCGCGGCTAGAGGTTCGGGTCTGCGCCGAACTCGCCGCCCCCAGTGACAAACAGTTTCTCGGCCTGGCCACGCGCAATGCGGAAGAGCGCAAATTGGCGCTGCGTCGCCCCACGCATTTCAAAGAGCAGCTCGCCGCGGTTGTCCCCGAGCGCGTCGACGGCGTCGACGAGACGCAGGCGGGGATTGTCGTCGAGGTGGGCGGCATCGGTGACGGTTTTGAGCACCACCTGGGGATTGCCGTAGAAGTCCGGCTGGGCGACAATCGTGACGAACTTCTGCTGGCCGGGCGGCGCATCGGTGTGGGCGGTGAGGACGAGAGTGGCTTCGGAGCCATAGGTGAGCTCGAACGCGGTGAAGCGCTCGTCCAGAAGCGGCGCGAGCTCAGCCGGTGGAACGGGCTTCGTGGTCCTGCGGGTTGTGGTGGTGGCCTTCGCTTTGGGAGCAGGCTTGGTCTTGAGGCCGAGCGCCTCGCGAGCGATGTCTTCAAGCGAAGACTTCATTTTGGCTTCGACTGCGGGATCGGACCAGGTGTAGCCGAAGGGATGCTCGGGGCGGTTCCTCGCATCGGAGACGGCGACAGACTGTTCAAGATCGGGCGGGAGGCCGAGGAGGCTGGGCTGCAACTTGAGTTTGTCCAGGTTGGCAAGGCCGCGCTTGAGGCGCGGGCGATCGGGATCCTCGTCGCCAGGAACGGAAGAGACATCTCCGACAGGAGACGGCGGAGCCTTCTTGTTCTTTTTGAGAACAGGCGGGGCAGGATTCGAGGGGGTCGAGGCGGTGCTGTCGCTGTCCGAGTCCTTCTTATGGAGGACCGGACGGTCAGGGTCCGCAGGCGCTCCGGAAGAGGAAGCGCCGGCAGAGGAGTCGTCTGAGTCCGCGGACTTGCTCTTGTGCAGGACGGGGCGATCGGGATCGCTGGAGGCTGCGGGAGCCTGCCCGCCAGAGGCCTGTCCGGACGTGGAGGCTCCGCCGGAAGAAGCCTCGTCGGGATGCTTTTTGCGATGGAGAATGGGGCGGTCGCCTTCCTGGTTGTCCATGCCCCACTCGGGGAGCGTTGGCTTGGGCGGAGTGCGCGGCGCGTTGGGAATCGGTTTCCATGCGCCAAAGCCAACCCAGGAGCCGAGCTGCTGGCCCGTTGTCATCAAATCGAATAGACCGACCGGCTTGCCGTTCTCCTGGAGCTCGTACTCAGTGTCAGGGGCTACGGCCATCGGCGCGGGGCGGGCCAGGTAGATGCTCCCATCCTGCATTTGGCCGTTGTCGTAGACCAGGACGGGAACGAGGCGGCTGGCCTTGGGGTTCGTTTCCGGGCCGGTCCACTCGAGGACGCCGATGGAGCGCAGCGCCGGGGCATCCTTGGCGTTTTTTGCGACCTGACCGGGATATTGTGCGTGCGCCGGGAATGCGGCGAGAAGAAAAAGTGCGGGCACCAGCGCGCGTGCGATCAAGAAATCAACGATTCTGCGCAATGACATGTGCCGCCTGCCTCGGGAATAATCTAACCTGACGGCCGCCGCCGGCCTTCGAACTCTGAATTTGAGGATAATCCCCATGGAAATCAACCAGAAAGTTGCCGACTTCACTCTGCAAACCGACGAAGGCAAGACCGTTAGTCTGAGCGACTACAAGGGTCAGCCCGTCGTGCTGTTCTTCTACCCTAGAGCGGATACCCCCGGATGCACAATTGAGGCCTGCGGATTCCGCGACACATTCAAAAAGATCCAGGCTGCAGGCGCCGTGGTGCTGGGTATCTCACGTGACACCGTGAAAGACCAGGCCAAGTTCCGCGCCAAGTACGACCTGCCGTACACGCTCCTTGCTGATGTAGACGAGAAAGTCTGCAATCAGTTTGGTGTGATGAAGGAAAAGAACATGTACGGCAAGAAGGTGTGGGGCATCGCTCGGACGACGTTTGTGATCGGGCCTGACCAGAAGCTCTTGCACATCTTCCCGAATGTGACGCCGGAAGGCCACGCGGAACAGGTGCTGGCCCTGCTGAAGGAATGGAAGAAAGCGCAGAAATAATGGCCGGGAAAAAGGGACTGGGCGGCGGGACGGGCCGACTGCCTGGCAGGCTTGTGGCGCGGAGCTTCTTTGAGGGGCCGCCTGAGCGTGTGGCGCGGGCCCTGCTCGGCAAGGTGCTTCTGCATCGGGCTGAGCGTGGCCTGCTGGCTGGTCGCATTGTGGAAGTGGAGGCCTACCTGGGGCCGCACTGCGATACTCCCGACCCGGCTGCCCACTCCTATCGCGGACCTACGCCGCGAAATGCCGTGATTTTCGGTCCTGCGGGGCATGCGTATGTGTACACGATTTATGGGAGGTATTTCTGCGCGAACATCTCCTGCGAGGTGGAGGGACGGGCGGGGTGTGTGCTGCTGCGGGCTCTCGAGCCCTTGATGGGCACGGCACAGATGGCGCGGAATCGGGGACTCAGTGCGGGGGTAGCGGCGAAGGAGTTGACTTCAGGACCGAGCCGGCTGTGCCAGGCGCTAGGCCTGACGCGCGAGCAGCACAACGGGCTGTGTGTCGTGGACGAGGGCTCGGCGCTGCAGGTGTGGGACGACGGATTCGTGGCAGGGAGGGTGCTGACGACAGCTCGGATCGGGATTAACCCGGCAAACCCCGCGCTCGAATGGCCTCTGCGGTTTGCGCTTGCGGGGCACCTGTGCGTTTCAGGTCCGAAGCGGATGCGGGGATGATCGCTCGTCAATCAGAGGATGCAGCCTCAGCCGGATGGTCGATGCGTGTGCGCCCCAAAAAGGGCGAGACTTGGGCGGGAGCCTTCACGAAGGATTCAGGCGGCGTTGGGTAAGATAGTCAAAGTTCCGGCAAAACGAGCATTCCCCATTCCCACTCAGGAGAATTCAGGTTTGAGACCCTCGACGCCTGTTCACCATTGCGGCAGGATAGCCCTGTTCGCGGCCACACTCACGATGACCATCGGCGCGCGCGCGCAGCAGCCCGCACCGCCCGCGCAGGGCAGCCCCGCGAATGGCAACCCCGCCCCTGACGCTACGGGGCAGGAGCCTCAGCACATCCATCCCGCGCCGACCAACCTGCAGGTGCTGCCGAAGAACCTGACCGGGGAACAGGTGCACGAGATTATGGAAAAGTGGGAAGGCTACCTCGGCACCAAGTGCAGCACGTGCCACGCGCCCGACCCAAAGAACATTGGGCCGAACGGGCGGCCGCGGCTGAACTATGCCGACGACTCGAAGAAGGAAAAGGCAACGGCGCGGCTGATGTTCAAAATGACCGAGATGATCAACGTGGACTACATCGGCAAGATCGACAGCTCGGGCGAGCCGGTGACCTGCGGGACCTGCCATCAGGGGCATCTGGGACCGGAGCCCTACAAGATTCCGAAGGAGGACCATGATCATGACCACGATCACGACCATGACGGCCCTCCGCCACCGGGCGCAGCGGCTCCAGCGAAGTAGCGGCGCTGCGGAAATTGTCGCGTTGCGCGGGATGAGCGGGAGGGCCAAGGGCCCTCCCGTTTTCTTTCTTGCTGCTGTGGGTAAATGCTCGCTGGACCGTTCAACTCCCGGCCCGGTTACGCAGGCTTGCGGGTGAAGTCACCGCTCTTGCCGCCGGTCTTGGCTTCGAGCTGTACGTTGCGAATGACGATGCCCTTGTCGAGAGCCTTCGTCATGTCGTAGACCGTGAGTGCAGCGACGGCGGCAGCGGTGAGAGCTTCCATCTCGACGCCGGTAGGTCCGACGGCGGCCGCGGTGGCGGTGATGCGAACCCCTCCATCGACGACTTCGGCCTGCACGTCGACGTGGGTGAGCGCGAGCGGGTGACACATGGGGATGAGGTCAGCGGTGCGCTTGGACGCCTGGATGCCGGCGATGCGCGCCACCTGGAGCGGGTCGCCCTTGGGATTGGCGGGCAGCGCGGCAAGGACGGCCGGGGAGAGCTCGACGAAGGCCGAGGCAGTGGCTGTGCGGCGCGTCGGCTGCTTTGCGCCAACGTCGACCATGGAGGCGTTGCCGGCGGAGTCGAAGTGGGAGAGCCCAGGGCCGGAAAGTTTGGTTCGCGGGGATTCGGACATAGTGCTCCTCAGGACAGCAGAATGCGGACGATCGCACCCTCTTCAAAATTTGACACGTAATCGGGGATGACGAGAAAGCAGTTGGAGCGGGCAAACGCAGCAAGATCGCCGGAGCCGTGCCATGGGACTTGAGCGACACTGGGGAGCGCCCCATCGACGGAAGCGAAGGTGCACCAGGCGGGCAAGAAGCGCGTGAGGCCGGGCCTGGCGCTGCGGCTGGTCGACTCCGCGAGCTGGGCAAGAGCAAAGCGCGGGCTGGGCGCGCGGCTGCCCGCGAGCGCGGCCAGAACCGGCGCAGCGAAAAGCAGGAAGGTGACAGCGGACGAGACGGGATTGCCGGGCAGGCCGAAGCACTTCGTGCCGTGCTCGTTTTGGTCGGCACTCGTTGTCCGGGCGGGGAGCTCTCCGAAGACCAGCGGCTTGCCAGGCTGGATGCGGACGCCCGTGAAGTGGAATTGAGCGCCAAGGCGGGCCAGCGCGGGTTCGACGAGGTCAAACTTCCCTGCAGAGACACCGCCCGAGATGAGGAGCAGGTCGGCCTCGGAGGCCTTTGCGAGTGCGCGGTCGAGCGCGGCTGCGTTGTCGGCGGCAGTGGGCAAAACCCAGGGCTCGCCGCCAGCCGCGGCTACAAGCACCGCAAGCATGGGAGCGTTGGAGTTGCGGATCTGTCCCGGGCCGGGCTCGGCGTCGACGGGTACAAGCTCGTCGCCTGTCGTGAGGATGGCCACGCGGGGGCGAACAAAAACATCAAGGGAGGCGTGACCGCAGCTGGCGGCAAGCGCAATCTGTGCGGCTGTGATGGGGGTTCCGGCAGGGAGAAGCTCATCGCCCGCGTGGGCCTGGGCGCCGCGGGCAACAAGGTTCTCGCCGGGAGCGAGCGTGCGCGGCGGAAGCAGCCGGACCCGGCCCCCCAATTTAACCTGGGCAACCTCAACGTGCTCGAGCATCGCGACGGCGTCCGCGCCGTCGGGGACGGGTGCTCCGGTCATGATCTCGCATGCGGAACCTGAGGCAAGGGGCGGGGTAGGAGCATCGCCGGCACGCACCGAGCCCGCAAGCGCAAGGAAAGCATGCGTTGAGGCTTCGGCAGCGCGACAGGCAAAGCCGTCGCGAGTGGAACGTGTGAATGGAGGCTGGTCGCTGTCAGCGCAAAGTGGATGAGCCAGCACCCGGCCTGCGGCGTGAGCCAACGAGACCCGTTCGCGAGCGGGCGCGCGGCTCGCCAAGCGCGAGGCGCGTTCGGCGACCAGCACAGAGGCTTCTTCGAAGCTGAGCAACGGGGCAGTCATGGAAAGGATTGTAGAGCGTGGAGCGGCGGGGCTGAGAGCGCGCACACGAACTAAAGGCGCCCGCCGGAGCGGACGCCTTGGATTCCCTTGATCTGGCGAGTTGACTACTTCTTCTTCTTGTCGGCCTTGTAGGTGTTGTCGATGGTGGTGTTGAAGCTGGCGAGGATCTGCTTGACGTCGGATGCGTACGTCCCGTTTGGCTGGAGTTCGAGATACTTCTGATAGGCCTCGATGCATCCGGGCGGGGCGACAAGCTTGTGGGTCTTCGGATCCTCGGCCGTCTTCTGAACCAGAGCGTTGCCTTTGAGGTAGTAGGGGACGGGCAGCGCGGGATCGGCGTCGATGGCCTTCTGGGCTGCGGCGGCCTGTGCGTCAGTGTCAGTGGCCTGCGCAGCGGCGTCACCGGTCTGTGAAGCGGCATTGGCAGCCTGGAAGAAGATGACCGCTTCGTTCTTGTAGTACGTGCCGGCGCGGGTCGGATCGAGCTTCGCGGCGGCATCGTAGCCGGCATTGGCTTCAGGCACCTTGCCCTGGCGGGCATAGACCTCGCCCAATCCAGCTTGGGCCATGCCCTGCACGGTCAGGTCCTGCTTCTTGGCCGCCGTATCCACCTCCAGCGCCTTCTTGAAGGCTGTCTCAGCCTGGTCGTACTTCTTGAGCCCGGCCTCTGCCTGACCAAGACGACCCCAGAGGATCGAAGCGTCGGGCTTGGCAGCCGAATCCCTTTGCATCATGGTTTCGATGTCGGTGTACTTTGCGGTTTTGATCTCGGTTTCCTTGGCATCGAGATCGGCCTTGCTGGCGGTGGCGCCGAGGGTCTGGATAGCGGTTGTCCTGGCGGCATCGGCTTCCTTCAGGTCCTGGATCGATTGGCCAAGGTCCCCGTTGATGTGCTTGATGACCTCGTTGGCCTTCAGCACTTCAGCGTTTTGCTTCTTGAGCGCATCGAGTTGCCTTTTCTGTTCGGGAGTCATCAAATCGATATATTCCTTGCGGCTCATATCGATGTCCGCCTTGACATCCTGGCCGACCGCAACTTTGACGTTCTCGAGGTGGTCGGATTCCTTGTCCTCAGGAGTTCCGACGGCGCGATAGACAAGCTTGTAGGTGCCCGGGGGGACCTCGGCCGAGAAGTCGCCGTTGTTATCGACAGGGAATTTCGCCGCGGCGCCGGAGAGGCTGCCGCCGTCAAGGGTGACGGTGCCGCCCTGCTGGGAACTCCCGCTGGGATTGGTGACGTGGCCGTGGACTCTGCCTTTATTTGCTGCCGGAGCAGGGGTCTGCGCAAGAGCGGGTAGAAGTGCGAGTCCCAGCACGCCCAGACAAAGTGCGATGGTGCGTTTCATGTTCTTCTCCTTAAAAGCGGCGGGAACTGACTGCCCACCGGCTCACAAAAACTGATCGGCCCGGACCAGAATGGGGCGCCGAAGGCGATACCCCTCTCGAGTGGCCTTCAAAAACCAATGCATGCGGTCGCAGGGTGGTTCCCGAACGAATCGGGCGAAGATCCCTGCCGCAGGCAGAAAACTCAGCGTAAGGCGCCACTCCATGCACTGCGCAGAGCGCCCCCAATCGCAGGACTCACGTTAAATCCAATGGACTACCCAACACAAGGGCAGCACGAAGCTCACTCCCGTTGATTCCTCGCGTTTCCCGCCGTGGCACGGGTTACCGCGAAGGATCGAACGCCGGGAAAAGTTCTCCGCCGGCCGTCCTGAGTTGTGTGCCCCCTCATGGTAGAGCCCCCCGGATGTGGCGATTGTGGCCTGTATCACACACCAGGACCTGCTCGCACAGCCCCGGCGGGTAGTATGGGCAGGCCCTAGAATGGGGGAAATGGCAACGATGATACGCAAGGCAACGCCGGCCGATGTTCCTGTGATTCTCGATTTCATTCGGGCCCTGGCGATCTATGAGCGCGAGCCTGACGCGGTTTCGGCCACGGAAGAAGGGCTGCTGCGGGATGGATTCGGGGCCAATCCTTTCTATTTCTGTCTGATAGCGGAGCACGACGGGGCGCCGGCCGGGTTTGCGCTTTACTTTTTCAACTACTCCACCTGGATGGGGCGGCCGGGGCTCTACCTGGAGGACCTGTTCGTGCATCCGGAGTTCCGGGGGCTGGGAATCGGCAAGGCGCTCCTGCAGAAAGCGGCGGTAATCGCCGTGGAGAACAACTGTCCCCGCCTGCAGTGGGAGGTGCTGGACTGGAATACGCCAGCCATCGACTTCTATCGCGCGATGGGGGCCGAGTTCCTTGACGAGTGGCGGAATGTGCGTGTGACGGGCGAAGCGCTGGCCCGGCTGGCTGCGGCCCGGGCTGAGGACAAGGAACTGAATTCTGCGGATGGCCTTGGAAGCGCGGGGAACCGGCCGTGAAGATTCGCGTCATTGGCGGAGGGTTGGCAGGGCCGGAGGCAGCGCTGACGGCGGCGCGGCTCGGGTGCGCGGTGGACCTGTACGAGCTGCGGACGGTGACGGACGGCAAGTTGCGCCTGACTCCGGCGCACCAGACTACGGATTTCGGCGAGCTGGTGTGCTCGAACTCGCTGAAGAGCGAGTCTCAGAATACCGCGCCCTGGCTGCTGAAGCAGGAGATGCGGCGGGCGGGCTCCGCACTTTTGCGACTGGCAGATGCAACAGCCGTACCGGCAGGACACGCGCTTGCCGTGGATCGCGTGGAATTCTCGCGGAGGATCAGCGAGGCGATCGCAGCCGAGCCGCTCATCCGTGTGATCCGCGAAGAAGTGACGAGCCTTGAACCGGATCTTGAGCAGAACGAAGGCACGCAGTGCACCATCGTTGCCACCGGACCGCTGACTTCTGACGCGCTGAGCGCGGAGATTGAGCGCATCACGGGCTCAGGAAGGCTGGCGTTTTACGATTCGATCTCGCCGATCGTGGACGCCGAGTCGATCGACATGGAGCGCGTCTACTTGGCGGCGCGCTGGGATAAAGGCACGGCCGACTACATCAACTGCCCGATGAATCGCGAGGAGTATGAGCGATTTCTCGATGCGCTGCTGGCCGCGGAGGCTGCGGAGGCAAAAGAGTGGGAGAAGCTCGATTATTTTGAGGGCTGCCTGCCGATCGAGGTGCTGGCACGGCGCGGGCGCGAGACGCTGCGATTTGGGCCGATGAAACCGGTTGGCTTGCGCGACCCGCGCACGGGAATGACGCCGTGGGCCGTGGTGCAACTCCGCCAGGAGAATCTGCGCGCGGACAGCTACAACCTGGTTGGCTTTCAAAACCACCTCAAGTTTGGCGAGCAGGCGCGTGTGCTGCGGCTGATTCCCGGACTCGAGAATGCGCGTTTCCTGCGCTACGGGCAGATTCACCGGAACACCTACATTCAGGCCCCACTGCTGCTCGACGAGACATTGCGGCTCAAGGCCAGGCCGTCAATTCTGTTTGCCGGGCAGATCTCCGGGGTAGAGGGGTACACAGAGTCCATCGCTACCGGGCTTCTGGCAGGTGTGTATGCGGCAGCCATCGCCCTCGGCGAAGAGCCTTTGCCCGCGCCGCGCCGAACGGCGCTGGGCTCTCTGGTGAACTACATCACGCACGCCGACCCGAAGCAATTCCAGCCGGCCAACATCACATTCGACCTGCTGGAGCCGCTTGAGGAAGAGGAGCGGAAAAAGATCCGCGACAAGAAGGAACGGCACAGGATCCAATGCGAGCGCGCGCTGGCGGCATTTGATGGCTGGTGGGCGTCGATGGGGATGGCAGAGGCCGCTCAGGGCCATTAGTCTGCAAAGAGCAATCTTTCGGGAGCCCGGCTCGATGGCCTTGACCACTTCCGTGACGTTGACCAATCCGCTCGTGCATCCGATCCTCGGCGTTGTTTTGCGGGTCGGCCTGGGTGCTTACATCGTCTATGCCGCGCGCGGGTTCTATGCCGATCCCCTCGGGTACTTTCGCAGGTCGTTGCGCGGATTCGATGCGCCAGCGTGGCTTGCGCCGGTTGTGCGCGGGCTGGCGGCGTTCTGCCTGTGGGGCGGATGCTTCATTCTCTCCACGGTGATTGCGGTGCAAATCTTTCATCTGCATGGAGAGCTGACCGCGGTGGCGTTGGTGACGGTGGCGGCGGGGATGGCATGGCTGCTTTTGCCAAAGCCGCGGGAGGCCGGCGGCAACCGGGAGGATCGAGGAAATGGTAAGTAGCAGCGCCGCCCTCGAAACGAAGAATACGCTCGGGCAGGAATCGCCGGAACAAACTATCTCCCAGGCTCGTAAACCAATGTAGCAGTCGATTCAAGTTCACAGCGCTTGAAAGACTTCGGTGGTAGGATTTGCGCCACGAGGGGAGTTACTATGCACGCCTTCTCTGCAGCAGACGCGATTGCGCCCGCAATCAGCCGAACCAATCGTTTCCTCTTTCACCCATTCCGGCTGGGAACGTTTCTTAAGCTTTCGCTGGTCGCGGTGATCACCGAGGGCATGAGCCTCCATCTGAACACCTCACACAATCAGCCGGGGAAATGGGGAACAATGCCCCCATCGAACTTTCCAGCAGGTTGGCTGGTCATTGCGCTGGTGGCAATCGCGATCTTCGTTCCGCTGGCGATTCTGATCGCCTACCTCGTTACGCGGCTGCGATTTGCCTACTTCCATTGCCTTGTCTACCAGGTAAAGCAGATCGCGCCCGGTTGGAGAATCTATCGTGAGCAGGCAATGCGGTTTTTCCTTCTCAACATCTGTGTGGGGTTGGCATTTCTGGTGGTCCTCGTGCTGTGCGCGCTGCCCTTCGTTTCAGGGTTTATCAAGTTCTTTCACGATATGCACCAGGGCACATCCTTTGACTTCGGCGGCTTTTTTGCCCTGTTTTTGCCGTTGCTCCTGCTGCTCCTGGCCCTCGGTGTGCTTGGGTGGATCACGGACGTGTTTCTGCGCGACCTGATGTTGCCCCACATAGCGCTCGAGAATGCGACGGTAGGCGAGGCGTGGGAGAGCGCCAGTGCGCGGGTCGGCGCGGAGCCGGGCGCATTTATCCTGTATGGCTTTCTGCGGCTGGTATTGCCGATTGTGGCTTTTATCGCCGTAGCTGTGGTGCTGGTCATCCCGTTATTGGTGATCGCGCTTGGCTTTGGGGCGATGATCGCGGGGTTAACAGCTCTGGTCGTGAATGCAGCCGGAGTTGCCAAGGTGCTCCTGATAATGATCGAAGTGGTCGTCATTCTTCTCGGCGTTGGAATCTCTGTGTTTGTTGGCTTGTTTGTCGGAGGCCCAGTCGCCACTGCGATTCGCACCTACACCCTTGTGTTCTACGGCAGCCGGTACCAGCTGCTGGGTGATCTGCTGTATCCCCCGGCGCCTCCGCAGCCGGCGACTGGATTAGCCGGAGCGCCAATCGGGAGCTGACACTGGCCACTTTCAAGCGCAGCATCACTGTTTCAATTCTGTTCACTGTCTTCGGGGGGCCGGGGCTGGTGTTGGTGATCCTGCCCTGCCTATTGACGCGGTTTCACGTTCCCCGTGGAGAACCAGCCTGGCAGATATTGGTTGCAGCAGTACTGATGGCGGCGGGCACCGCGCCGCTCATCGAGTCTATCTGGCGGTTTGTCGAGGTGGGCCGCGGCACGCTGATGCCGGCTGTTCCCACCGAACATCTTGTAGTGAGCGGGCTCTACCGGTTTGTGCGGAATCCTATGTACGTCGGGGTTCTGACGGCACTGGCGGGCGAAACTCTGCTGTTTGCGCGGCGAAGCATGGTGATCTATTGGGTGGGGGTGGCGACCACGATTCATTTCTTCGTTCTGGTTTACGAAGAGCCAACACTTTCGAAGCGGTATGGGGCGGACTATGCGCAATTCAAAAAGATGGTTCCGCGCTGGCTGCCGCGTTTGAGGCCGTGGAAAGGCTGAGGGCTAACAGGCTCGGGGGCTGGGGCGCGGGAACCTTTTCAGGCCCGCGGTGTCCAATTAGAGAGTACATGCAAATGAGAGCCACCCGCCGGACGCAGGGGCCAGCGTGTACCCTGAACAGCGGAGCGAATGAATGCGTTTGATTCCTGCGATTGCATGC
>CAYWSR010000058.1:0-23835 GCA_964460385.1 uncultured Occallatibacter sp.
CGACGGATTCATAACCCGTAGGTCGGCAGTTCGATCCTGCCCTCCGCCACCAATCTAAGCTATTGATTATAAATGTTTTAACTATGTTTATTCAGGTTCCGCAGATTGGTCACGTGTCTGTGCTGAATCCGCATGAGGAACCAAGAGTTAATTCAGGACTGGCGACCATGGCCCGTAACTCTGTAATGACCGCTTTGCGTACCGAAGTTGGCCCCCCATCATCTTCGCCGGACATGCGCCCGTCTGTGTCAAGCCTCTGGAGGTGAGTTGGAACAAATCCAGTTCCTATTGGGGCATGTATCGGTTCAAACGACCGAGCGATATCTGGGTTGCAAGCAGCGAATTCGGGTAGCGATCAAGGATCGGATCGGAATCGAGCCAAATCTCTGACTTATCGAAGGCCTTTGCCAGCCCAACCGCTTCACCCGGCATTGTTGCCTCTTCGGCGAGTAATGTCCGGATAGCCAGTGACTCGGCAGTTACTTTTCCATTAACAGATACCATGAGCCGGGATTTTTCGGATCCGTTGAGGGATTGCCGGAGTGCAAATGCGCCAAAATCAGGCGACGTTTTATCCGCACACTCCGAGGATCGAAGACTAGAAAATATTGTAAAGTATTGATTCTACAATATGTACAGAGTGTCCGAAGAAGCGGATTGCCGGTTCATATTGATTCTAAGCAGGTTATTGAAAATACTAGACGCTCTAAGCTATCAAATCGCACGAAAGGTTCTTGAATACGGTACGAGTACACGAGATTCAAGAGATTACGGGGTTCGCGCTCGGTCGTTCTTCGATCTCGGTAAAACGGCGAACCGGCTGGCCTAGCGCTAATGTATTTCAATCCCAGTTGAAGGTGATTCCCGGTTAGCCGGTCATCGAGGCGTTATCCGGCCTATGAGCTGTTTTAGGTTTCCGCGGCCGGTGCATTTCCAGAAATCCCACTGTCTTGTCAATGCTCGCTCCTTTCCATCGTGGGCTTCAGGAACGTGTCGCTGGTATTGGACCCGTGAATGCTCAAGTGACAGCTGATACACAACTGTCCTTGCGCCGACTGGATGTGCTCCGGCACGGCAGACAGGGCCGCCCCGGGGACCGGCGGAGGCAAGTGGCATTGCAGGCAGATCTTGTTCACGTCGGCTTGAATGAGCAGCTTGTGATTCGGTCCCCCGTGCGGGAGGTGGCAAGCGCTGCAACCTTCGGCCTTGACCACAGCGTGCTCATAAAGGAAGGGGCCGGTCACTCGCGCATGGCATTTGGTGCAAGTAATGAACTGACCGGCAGAAGAAAGCCGCGAATTCTTCTCAACGATGTCGTGCACATCGTGGCAGTCGGTGCACTCGATCAACCCCTCTTCAACCTTGTGGTGAAAGGGCATGGAGAACTGCGGCTTGACGTCGTTGTGGCACTCAAAGCAAAGCTGGGGCTGCTCCAATTTGAGAAGATGTTTCGGTGCGCCTGGCGCATGGATAGTGTGGCAGCCGATGCAGCTCACATTGCCACGGCCGTGGGCTGAACGCTCAGAGCTAGCGTGCTTGCCACCATGGCATGCTTGGCATTTTTCACTCACCGCTTTAGCCGTGGCCGTAGCCGGGTCGAAGATCAATGTGGTGTCGCCGCCCCTTGCGTGCGCCTTGCCCGGGCCGTGACAGCTGTCGCAGGTCACGGCTTTGCCGCCGTCGATCGGCGCCGGCTTGCTGTGCGGATCGTTGGCAATACCGGTCACGACCACTTTGTGACAGGTCGCGCAGGCGGCGGGGTCTACGGAGTTGCTTGAATCCGATTGCACCGCTTGGTGGCCGTCGGGCTCGGGCTCGCTTGGCTGCGCCGCCCCTGCTGTTGTGCAAAGCATCGCCGCTCCCAGCAACAGTACGAAATAGGCTCGTAAGCAGGATCCCGATGCTTTCTTCGCCATGTGAGTGATCGATAGCCAGTTTGAACTGCCCTTTGCAGCGAGAGTGTCGTGGCAACTGTTCATCTCGGCTGTTGTCCTTGTTCCCCGGCTGGCGTGACCTGTACAGCTGGTGGTCCGTTGGGCGGCTGCGCCGTAAACGGTTCCGGACCCATCTCCCCTCGATGGCAGGTGCCGCAAGTGACGGGCATGACGGAGCCTTCGACCTTGGAGATGTAGTTACTGTTGATCTCCTCGGTCATCGTGTACATGATGCGCGCGGTGACCTTCATTCGCTTGGAATCATCTGAGAAGTTGAGGCGCGGCCGCCCGTCCGGGCCAAAATTATCATGATCCTCGGCGTGGCAGGAATCGCATCGAACACCAAGAGAGTTCGCCCATTGCTCCATGATGTCGTGGACCTGTTGACCGGAGAGGTCCCTGGGCAACACCTGCAGGTTGGTTGGCGCGGGAAAAGTTCGGGGCGAGGCAGGCAGTTTTCCCGTGCCACTCTGCGGGTCTTGTGGAGTCTGACCCAGCGTAGCCGCCAGAAAGAAACCCGTTGACAACAATGCGAGCGCGAAGGCCGATCGAGCTGTTGATGATCGCTGCAAGGGGCGAGCCTCCGCAATTACGGCGTCTGCCGGTCCTTATCTTTCCGAATCACGAGTAATGCCCGAATGGCAGGTCAATCGAACGCAACGTTTCACTGTTGGAGGTTCGTATCTACTTGCGCGCATAAACCGTCCCTGGGGGCTGATAGGGAGGGGCGGACACTGCGCGGGTGTAAGCAATGAGAGCTTTTACGTCTGAGGAACTCAGCGTATTCCCATACGACGGCATCAGCGCCGAACGATTCAAGGCTGGACCGCCGTGCAGGATGATCGATGTCAGATCGGCATCGCTCATCTTGTTCAGGGTGTTGCCCTCGGTGAACGGGTGCGGCTTGACCTCGAGATTGTCGTAGTTTGAAACGCGCTCAGGCGATGACTCAGGATCGTGGCAGCGATTGCAATACTTGTCCGCGAGAATGGACCCGACACGCTCTTGGTAGTTGAGCGCCGTTTCCACAATGCCCAGCGACACGGGCTTGGTCTTGCCGGGTGTCACGGCGTCGATCTGATAAAGCCCCGCGATGGTGCCCAAAGTGACTGCAGTGGTTGCCTGTCCGCTTGAATCGCTCAGCACCGCGGCCGGGTCGAAGCTGACACCCGCGGGGCCATGAAACTCAACCAGCGCACCCGGAACCGCGGTCCCCTGATCGTCGTTGACCTGCACCACCAGCGGGTCTTTGAGCGCCGTGCCTGTGACGCCGACCTGGTGGCCACCGCTTGACTCGACGAGCGCAGCTCCTTGAGCCGTGGCCTTCAGCCCCGAATTCGCTGGAGCGGAATGCTTGCAGCTGGCAAGTGGGGCGAGCGATAAAAGCGCCACCACTGCGGTGGATCGGAGGGTCATGCTTGCAGTCGATCGTGTCGTCATTACTTTGCTCCCCGCCCGCCTGAGACCTTCAGCGTCATCAGGAAAGCTGTGAGCGCGCGGGCATCGTCCTCACTCAGGTTTTGATTCGGTTCCGTCGTGCCCGGCCGCAGCGCCTGAGGATTCTTGAGCCACGCATAGACCCAAGCCGGAGTCAGCCGCGAGCAACCTGCGTGAGCGTCGGCCCGATATATCCCTTGTCGGTCTTGGTGTCGACGATGTGACATGATTGGCAGGCATATTTCGAATAGAACAGTTGCCGGCCGTGCTCGACGGTTCCCGCGTCATTCCCTGGCATTAATGTGAAGTCCGGATCGATCGACGGCGACTGATAGAGGGCAAGGATGTAGTCGGTCAATTCCTTGTTGTCGCTGTCGCTGAGGTTAAAGCGCGGCATGCGGCGAATGAGCGATGGGCGCAGCGTATTGGGGTTGTGCAGGAAGTCAATGAGCCATTGCCGCTGCACCGAACTTCCTTCCCAGGAGAGATCGGGCGCCATATCGCCGCCCCTGCCATTGAAGCGGTGGCAACTGAAGCAGGCGAGTTCTGCGATGAGCTTGCCTGGGTGGCCGGCGGGTTGGTAGTTGGTCTCCGGAATTGCGGCGACGCGTAAATTGTCGGGCATTGACCGGGAGCGATTGGTAAGCGAGAGCAAGGCCGTCGTCAGCGCTTCTGTTTGCGCAGCGGTCAGAGTGAACTGCGGCATTTTCACGCTGGGCCCGAAGGCGCGCGGCTCATGGATCTTGGCGGCGATGTAACTGGACATCGTGTGTTCCATGCCGGGCAGGAAGACGATCTGCGCAAGCGGCTTGCTGCCGATAGTGCTCAATTCGGGCGCGAAGTTTTCCGGCTTCTGTACGCCATTGATCTCGTGGCAGGCCGCGCATCCGAGTTCGACGATCAGCTTGCGCCCGTGCGCGATCTGCAGTGAATTCGCAGCATCAAGGTGAACGCCCGAGCCGTAGTCTGAATCCGATTTTGCCTCCAGGAAAGCCGCCAGCGTGGTGATCTGTTGCGGCGTGAAGCGGTAGTGCGGCATGGGCGTTGTGGCATCGTAGATGCGCGGATTCTGAAGCCACGCAATGAGCCACTCAGGCTTCGCCTTGTTGCCAATGCGGGTGAGCTCGGGCCCCAGGTCGCCGCCAACAATGTTGCCCGCCGCATTTTGAACCGCGTGGCAGGAGGCGCAGAACGATTCGCCGTAGAAGCTGGGCCCTGCAGCGGCATCGGTGCTTGCCGTGGACTTTGCATTGGGCGCGGCATTGTCTCCCGCGTGGGTCGTGCTGGTGCTCACCAGGTACGCTGAGATGTCGCTCGCGTCCCCGTCACTGAGTTTGTAATTGGGCATCGTGGTCGATGCCGCGTAAGCCTGTGGGTCTTTGAGCCAGCTATATATCCACTCGCGCGTCGTCTTGTCAGCAATGTGCACCAGCGACGGAGGACGGTCCGTTGCCTCCACCTTGCTGCCGTCAGGCCGTGTAATGGCGTGGCAGTGGACGCAGCCGTAACGCGTGAGCATGGTTCTGCCCAGATTGAGCTGGGGTGTTCCAAGCAGCGCATTCTGGTGGCACTGGCCGCAGCCGGACTCAATGTAACGCGTTGGCAGGATCGGCTCTTCGCCGGCGCGTTCGCTCCAGTGCGCCTCGGCTACCGTGGTGGCCTGTCCCTGCCCGCCGTGGCAGATGACGCAGCCGAATCCGTCGAGCGAATGCGGAACGACCGGATGTTTGCGGAAGGGCTGCTGACTTACGTCGGCAAGACTGGCTTCATTCAGTCCCAGGTGGCAGGTGGTGCAACGGTCCACTACGCCGAGTTCCGGAAGCCATATCTGATGAATGCCGGGCACGAATCGTCGACGCAGGCTGATGGCGTCTCCGCGATCGCGAATCAGTGTGAGGTATTTGCGCTGATAACTATGCCACTGACTGAAGTGCTCCTTCGCCGGAGCTATGGCCAGCGCCAGCAACAGGCCAAGGCTGACAACCCCGAATGCCCGCACCGGATCGCCGAAGAGAGTCTGCCACGCAGAGGAAAGAATCTTTCTGATGAATTGCACTTAACTCCTCCAGGGCCATACCCAGGACCAGCCCGGGCCGCGGAACCATGTGCCAACAGCGGTGAGCAAAATCAGTTCAAGAAGAAACCACGTCATAATCCAGTAAGCCAGCGGCTTCAGGGCCAGGTAGCGGCGCAGGCGGGAATTCGAATCTGGCGTGCTGTTGGCGGCGACGATCATAGCCAACGCAACGATCACTGTTGGCCCGACGGCGACGTAAACATGGAATGCAAGAAGAAAGATCAGCATTGCCAGGGCCGTGAGATAGAACCACCGCAGCCGTTTTGTCCGGTCCTTCAGAAACAGGCCGTTGGCTTCAATGTTGATGTTGAAATACGGAATGACCACGAGAGCGATGATGAGCAGCGCGGGAACCAGCACACCTGCCACCACCGGCGGAAAATAGTGCAGCAGCTCTTGCAGGCCGAGGAAGTACCATGGCGCCTTCGCGGGGTTCGGCGTGTGCGTCGGATCGGCGATCCCTTCCAGTGGAGCGTTAAAGAACAACGAGAAGATGACCAGCGCGATAGCAAGGAGTTCAATGGCCAGCGCTGCACGGAAGAGTACTTCCGGAAACGTCTGAACCTGGTCTTCCTGCGCGACCTTCACCTGCGCCGAGGTGCGGCGCGTGACAAACACGACGCGTGTGGGCGAGCGGCGCTGGTCGGAGTCGATGCCGGCGACAAAATCCTTCGGATCGCTCATTTCGCCTCCTTGGCGGCGGGCGCGGCGGCCGGAGGAGCCTTCGTTTTCGGCTCCGACTGTTGCACGTAAAGACCGCCATCCTTGCGAATGCGCCAGAAATGCACGGCGATAAAGAGAATGGCCGCGAGCGGTAGAACCACGCAGTGCAGCACATAGAAACGCAGCAAAGCATTGGCGTTGACCTGGTTGCCACCCAATAACAGGAAGTGAATCTTGCTTCCCACCAGAGGCACGGAGGAGGACAGATTGGAGCCAACCGTGATGGCCCAGAATGCAAGCTGGTCCCAGGGCAGCAGGTAACCGGTGTAACTGAGAAGCAGCGTGATCACCAGGAGAACAACGCCGATGACCCAATTGAATTCACGCGGCGTGCGGTACGCGCCACGATAGAAGACCTTGAACATGTGGGCGAAGACCAGGAAGACCATCAGTTGCGCAGCCCAGCGATGCATATTCCTGAGAAAGAGTCCGGACGAGACGACAAACTGTAGGTCCTTCATGTCGGCGTAGGCCTGCGGCACAGACGGATGGTAGTACAGCATGAGCAGAATGCCGGTGATAACCAAAATCAGAAACGTTCCCAGCGTCAGCGTACCCAGGTACCACGTGGAACTGAAACGCACCATGCGCTTGCGCACTTTGGTAGCAAACAGATGGAGGAAAATATTCTGCTGAATGGCAAGCGCGCGGTGCAGTGTGCTCGAGCCTGTGCCGCTGCGGAAGACCGATTGCCACACCCGGCTCGCGCGCACTCTTTCAATAATCTGGTCGGCCTTGAGTGGCATGGTCATATCCTCAAATACTGCAATGGGGGAATGTCGGTGGAGCGATCGACCATTAGGTCGCCTTCGTCGCTCACCCAGGTCTTGAGCCAGGGCAGAGGCTTGGGCGCTGGACCTTCAATCTTCTCTCCCGTGCGCGTGAATTTGCTGCCGTGGCATGGGCAGGCGATGATGCCCAGATCCTGGTTCCATGCAGTCAAGCAGCCCAGGTGGGTGCAAACTGCGTTGAGCGCGAAGTAGCCTTCTTCGGCGCGGACCAGGTAGATTCCGGAGTTGACATCCATGGTCACCGAATTCATCGCGAAGCTTTCGGGCTTGCCGGCGTTGACGATCGCAGACGGCTCATAGAGCACGTTGGGCGAAAGAAACTCGTAAGAGAAGACGATCGTCCCCGCGGCGGCGATGCCCAGCGACCCCAGGCCGATCTTGGTGAAGAATGCTCTGCGATCGATTTCTGCCGGGAGCTTCTGCGTCGTTGCGTTTGTTTCGTCGGACATGTATTACCTCTTCACCGCGCCTGCCGTGGCAGGCCTGGCGCGCAATGGGCGGTCGATGGATTCAACCGATATCAAGCCGGTTGGATCCGCGGATACAAGGTTGTACGACTCCATGGTGATGGTGCCGGCGGGACAGCGCGCCGCGCACAATCCGCAACGGAGACAGCGGGTCTCATCCTTGAGCATCGCCGAACCGGAGATCACTCCCAACTCGTCTGCCCTGATATCGTCCAATTCCACGCCAAACAGATCTCGGGCTTCTGCGAGCTGCCCGATTGTTTCTTCGTCGAAGGCGATACGATCCAGCGAGACAAGCTCCAGACAGTTCTCGGGGCAAACGTCAACGCATCCGCCGCACAGAATGCAGGATGTAGCGTCGGCGGCGTTCCCTTCAAAGACTGTATTGACCCAGCAGTGCAGGCAACGCTGCGCTTCGGCAACAGCTGCATCCTCGTCGAATCCGATCTCGACTTCAGTCACTCCCGTTCGCCGATTGAGGGGCACCATGGGAATCGGCGGCCGCGTAAGATCGAGCAGTTCGAGTGGCATCCGATGGCGTTCGAGCACTTCGACTTCCACAACCGGATCGGAATGCTGTGCCCCGCGAAGGAACTCGTCGATGCCTACCGCGGCGCGTTTGCCATCGGCAACGCTGTCGATAATGAGGCGCGGGCCGAAGACGCAGTCGCCGCCGGCGAAGACGCCCGCTGCGGAGGTCATGAGCGTTTGGGGATTCACGGCAATCAATCCGCGTGGCGAAACATCCACGCCATCTTCGGGGCCAAGAAATTGCAGATTGGGCGCCTGCCCGATTGCCATGATGATGGTGTCGCAATCCAGACGCGTCTCGCTGTTCTCGTAGAATGTGGGGTTGAACCGGCGATTGGCATCGAATACCGATTTTGTCTTGAGCACCTCAAGCGCCACAGCTCGCCCGTTCTCGCCAATGATCTCCTTGGGGCCGAAGCCGGGATGGATAATGATCCCCTCTTCTTCCGCTTCCTCAATCTCTTCGAGCGCCGCGGGCATCTCTGCGCGGTTTTCCAGGCACACGAGGTGCACCTCTTGCGCGCCAAGGCGCAAGGCGGAGAGGGAAACGTCCATCATCTCGCGGGCAGCCACGGCATCCATGCTTCCCTGTGAGGGCTCGAAGCTCTCCACGCCGCCCGCATGCTGGCGCAGCACCTCGCGGGCCGCGGACCTTGCCACATCCATGGCCACATTGCCCCCGCCAATGACGAGAACTTTTTTGCCGATGGTGAATCGGTAGCCGAGATTTACATTGAGCAAAAAATCGATACCCTTGTAGACGCCGTCGAGATTCACGCCGGGGATGGTGAGGTCGCGGCTGCGGTGGGCGCCAACCGCGATCAGCACCCCATCGAAATCCCGGCGGAGATCGGCGACCGTGAAATTGCGGCCGGCAGCATGGTTGAGTTTCAGGGTGATGTCGCCGGTAGATAGAATCTCGCGCACCTGTGCTTCAACCACGTCGCGCGACAGGCGGTATTCAGGCAGGCCAAGGTAGAGCATGCCGCCCGCGACCTGGGACGCCTCAAAGATGGTGACGGCGTAGCCCATCAGGGCAAGGTCGTGCGCGGCAGATAGGCCTACTGGCCCCGCACCGACGATGGCAATGCGAAATGGAAGCCTGGGCTGCACGCGGCCCGCGTTCACATCGACAGGGTGCCGGGACTCGGGACCGTATTGTTCGGTGAGAAAGCGCTTCAGTGCCCTGATAGCGATCGGCTTGTCGATCGCTCCGCGGCGGCAGGCCGTCTCGCAGGGGTGAGCGCAGACGCGGCCGCAGATGCTGGCCATTGGATTAGGCTCGCGCGCGACGCGGTAGGCTTCTTCAAAATCGCCCTCTGCAATGAGCGCAACGTAGCGCCCCGCATTGGTGTGCGCGGGGCAGGCCGTCATGCAGGGGAAGTTGGTGTTCAGCCAATCCCTGTCAACTTTCTTGTCGACAAAGCGTTGCAGCATGCAGGAACCTTTCCCGATGGCAGAGGATTCCGCGGGCGGCACGAGAAGAATATGCCGCCCCTGGATTTACTTGCTGAGCGTGAAGTCCGCCGTGGCGTCTCCTGAGACATTCACCGGATTCGACTTGCTCTTGGCTCCCTCGTTCCAAGCGGTCACCGTATACGCGCCGTCCGGCACGTTCTCAATCTTGTACGCGCCCGTCTTGTCGGTGGTGGCAAAGTACGGCGTCGGAGAGACGATGAGGTAACCGGACATGTCTGGATGCACGTTGCAAAACAGCGCAATGACGCCAGGGTTGTCGAATTTGAACGATTGCCGCTGCCCCTGGGGCCACGTGCCCAGATTGTGCCCCAGCTTCTTGTTGCCGCTGATGGAGGGCCAGAAGACGTTATGTGCGACGCTGTCGCTGTTGAGGAATTCCACCGTGGCGCCCTGTTGAATGGCAATGATGTGGGGCACAAACATCAGGCCCTTTTGGTCCATGGTGACGTGTTGCGTTGGTGCGGGGAAGGTTTTGCCGGCGGCGGCTTCAACGTATACGACGGATTCGCCCTTGACGCCGGAAACCTTGCCGTGAATCGTGCCGGCAAAGGCCGCTGTGCTGAAAGCGGCTATTGCCATGAGTGATACGAGAGCAGTGCGTTTCATAGGATCTCCTGGTGGTGAGTCGTTGAGATTTCGGGGAGGCGCGCCGGCCGATACTTCAGCCCGCATTAGAAAACAAAGCGCGCGAGTAGATAGAGCGTGTTGTTGTCGCTTGCGTTGCGGCCCGAGCCATCGTAGTTGGTGGCGCCACCATTGAAGCGGGTGTAGTCGGTGTATTGCACGGCCAAGTCGATATTTTGATACGGCCAATAGGAGACGTTTGCCGAAATTCCTTCGCTTCTGGCGCTGCCATTGGCGCTGCCCGAAATCGAGGCCGGAGCGTACAGGAGCGGGTCGTTGGTTCCGTCCGTCAGGAACCATCCCATCGTCCCGGAGAAGCGATTGCCAAAGTGGTACGCAACGTTGGCATTACTCGCATTCAGATGATGTGGACCCGGGCTTGCGTTTCTATTTGCCGCGCTTGCAGCCAGTGCGGAGTTCTCACGGACATAGGTGGCGCGCAGGGAAAGGACATCCTTGCCAATTGTCCGGTCATATTGAATGTCCGGGCCAAAGTCCGTATAGCTGTTCTCTGCTCCGGTGACGGCGCCGGGGGTTGCCTTCATATGGATGCCGTAGGCTCCGACTTCCAGACTTCCCGATTGCCCGTTTTGTTGAAACGCCGCCCGCCAGTAAGGCGCCACACCCTGGATGTTGTTGGAGCAGCACTGTCCGGTGGTGGGCTGTGCATCGCCTATGTGGTCGGAGCGGTAAAGAGTGCCGGCGACATACACATGCTGGTCCCACATGGTGTAGCCGCCCAATCCCGCCACATCCAGCCCCAGGGCCCCATTGATGATCGGCGCCGCGGTGGGGCTCGGCGCCCCGTTCGGAGCGATGAACGGGTAGCCCCATGCCGGTGTGCTGTTCCAAATATCTTCCACCGTCGGATTGTTGTTCAGAGTGATGCCGTAGTCCAGCTCCTTGCCTCCTGCTTTCGTCTTGTTGGCAAAGCGGACATCCGTGTTGTCCATGCTGAAATGATCGCCTTGCAGTTCGTAGGTCACCTGCACAAAGCTGCCCACATGCGAGGCCCAGGCTCCGGCCAGATAAAGAGCAATATCCTGGGGAAACTGGAAGTTCCAGTTCTGGGTCCCGGGCTGGGGAACCTTGGTGCTGGTCATCGAGGTCTCAAAGAATGCGCTCAGTGGCAGGCCCTTTAGCATGTTCAGTGGCGCGCGGTGGGTCCCGGAATCGGCGGTAATGCTCGTGTCCTGAGCGCGGTCTGTGTAGGCCAGGAGCTTGAACAAGCGTCCGCCGTTGTTCAGCTCCGGCGGCGTGGTATGGCAGCCGCTGCACGGCAACCCAGTCTGGCGAGCGTAACTGGGAAGCGCCATCGCGCTCGGGGCCAATTCACAGGCCATGCCAACGAGTACAACCACGTAAATTGCGATGCTACGACTCATGGATCTTTCTCCTAGCGACCGTCATCGAACTCGCTTCGCCCATTGGCAGTCGATCAATACGCTTAAGTGACCCAAATCACCGTCTGGAATCTAGTTCGAGAACAATTGTGATGTGGCTCACCTGACATCAGATGTGATCGCTGTCACTGCACCTGAAAGTGAGAGGGAGTTCGGTGGCCGAACCGCACCGTGAGGCTCTTACCAAGGTGCTGCCGGAGCACTGATCTGCCCTCGCGGACTGTGTGCCCTTCGGCCAACTGGTTAAAGTGTTGGGCGAGGTGAGGAGATTGGGGTTACGACTCACCCGGTGAGTAGGGGCAATGAATCGAAAGCGTCGCTCAGCGCGCCAATCCCTGCCTCAACATTGCAACTGGCGCCAATTGTTTTGGCGTTGCCATGATTCCATCGGGTCATGCAGTTACCAGCCTGATAATGCTCTGGACTATACTCGGCCGGCAACAAACTCGGCCTTCGATTAGCTTGAGATGTGATCCGGGTAGACCATTCCGGTTGGTTTGTCGGCGATACTTCCCCAACCCCAAAAATCGATTTTTAGGTGAAACCCAGCCCGGCAACATGCAGTATTAGTCTTGACGCGAACCGCGCTCAACTCACGTTCTGTCACATCGGCAAGATCGAGGTACTCAGTTTAAAGGATTTTCGAGCAGGGCTATCTTTCCCATATCGCGGGCTGGCGATCTGGGACGAATCGCCGCGAATCCTTTCGGGTCAGGGTCTCATGACCCCGATAAAGGTTCTTGTTACTGATGCCTCTCCGACTTTTGTTCTTGAGATAACATCTCCCGGTGTTGTCTCAAAGCAACTCTACTTCTCGGAAGAAACGCTTGCGAATCGCGCAGCGAAGGCAATCGTTCATGCTGCGGAGTTGTGTGGGGCTGGTTCAAGCAAGGAACCTTTCTAGCCTTCTTGGCGGTGGTGCGACCTTGAATGAGCCAAGTTAATATATTGGAGGAGGCGTTTATGAAAAGTGTGTTGACAGGAATCCTAGCCCTGGCTTTCCTGGCGATTGAAGCGGCGTTTGGCCAGCAAGTCGCCACGCCTCCACAACAAACGTCGAACTCACTGCAAGCCGCACTGGCCGACCCCAACCTCGCCACGACCAGGAAAGCGGCGAAAACCTGTGTACTTAATACGAACTTAAAAACCGCGTATGCAGCGTTCGGTGCGTTTTGAGCGACGAGTATTTTAAGTAAGTTGTTTGTTTTCAGTACGATAACGCAGTTCGATCCTGCCCTCCGCCACCAGACGCTGCCCCACCCCATGAATGCTGCCCAGTCATCACTCGTTGGACAATCCCAAGTGACCCATCGCATGCCAGAAAACACGCCAGCCTTCCCCCACGAGATGTTGCGCGAAATCTATGAGCAGCCCGCCGCTCTGCGCCGCACCCTCGCGCTCTACGTTCAAAATGGTCATCTGAACCCCGAACTCGCCACCCCCCTCGCAGCTTGGGCCAATCCCGCGGGCGAGGTCCTGATCGCCGCATCGGGCTCCAGCCGCCACAGCGGGCTCGCCGCCGAGATTCTTCTCGAAGATCTCTGTGGCCTCGCCGTCGACGTCGAATACGCCAGCGAATACAGCACTCGCGGCGGCGTCGCTCTACGCCATCCCGCCGTCATCGTCATCTCGCAGTCCGGAGAAACATCCGATACTCTCGCCGCTCTGCGCGAAGTCAAGGCCCGCGGTGACAAGGTCCTCGCCATCACCAACGCCGCTTCCTCCACCATGGCTCGCGAGGCCGACGTCTCCATGCCCCTAGCTGCCGGCGTCGAAAAAGCCATCCCTGCCACCAAGAGCTTCACCTGCCAATTGGAAGTCCTCTTCCTGGTCGGTCTCTTTGAGGCGCAGCGTATCGGTCGCATGGACGCTGCCGAAATCGGCGCAAACATCAACCGCCTGCGCGCCCAGCCCGACTCGATCGAAGCTCAGCTTGACGGTTGGCGCGAACAGATCGCCGTGCTCGCTCACAAGTACCGCGACGCAAATACCTTCCTCTTTCTCGGCCGCGGCATCCACTACGCCATCGCACGCGAAGGGGCTCTCAAGCTCAAGGAGGCTTCCTACGTTCACGCCGAGGGTTATCCGGTAGGCGAACTCAAGCACGGACCGAATGCGCTCGTCAGCGACACTGTGCCCCTCGTCGTGATTGCCACAGTCGATCGCACACTGCCCGACTCGGTCATGCGCTACGAAAAAACCCTGCAATTGCTGGCCGACATGAAGGCCCAGGGCGCGCGCGTCATCGCCATCGCTAATCAGGGAGACACGCAGGTTCACGAACTAGTCAGCGACTGCGTCGAGGTCCAACCCGCTTCGGAATATCTCCTGCCCATCGCCGAGGTCGTGCCCCTTCAGCTTTTCGCTTACTACATGGCGCTCGAACACGGCGTCGATGTCGATCAACCGCGCAATCTCTCCAAAGCCGTCGTCGAAAAATAGCAAGGAATGATCGCCCCAGATAATCGTCAACCGGGCACGACCCAATTCCGGTGCAAAATTGCGATAGGGACAATAGAATAAATTTGGACCTTACTCTTCTGTGATGTGACGGGCAAATCCATCTGGAAGGAGAAAGGCCATGAGGAACCAATCGATCAGCAAACGCCGCAAGGGCTTCCCATCCGAATCAAAAGTAAAGCGCGGCTTTCCGCGTCGTGCACGGGGAGAAGGAACTCCTTGAGAAGTTGGGCCGCAATGATCTGTGCCCATGTGGTTCGGGACGCAGATTTCAAGAAATGCTGTATGCATAGCGGCCATTACGACGGCTCCAGACGCAACCACTACAACCGATGAAAAACAGGGCACGGCGCCACAGTCGTGCCCCAGCTCCACTGCGCTCCAAACACGCCATCCGCGGCATTCCAAGTCTGGGGCCCGGACAGATCTTCGTCCGTGGTGTGGCGCTTCACCCCATCACCACAACCACCTCATTCACCGTCCCGCTCGGCTGAGGCCCAATCGCAATCTTGCCGGCGCCATTGCCCGCCCCGCTCACCGGCTCTCCATTCAACGCGACGCTTTCCACGCCCTTCTGCACGCCCTTCGGGTTCTTCACCGTGATCTCATACGTCGCCCCTCGCCAGCGCCGCTTCACCTTGAACTCCTTCCAGCTCTCCGGAATGCAAGGATCCACAATCAATCCATCGAAGCTGGTGCGCACTCCCAGCATCCAGCGCGTCACAGCGGTGTAGTTCCATCCCGCGCTTCCCGTCAGCCAAGGGTGCCTGGCGCGGCCAAACGCGGTGTGATCCTTGCCCATGGCGAACTGGCAATACGAATAAGGCTCCGCCTCGCGAATCTCGATCATGTCGTTCTGCTTCGCGGGCAGCATCGCATCGTAGAACTTCATCGCCCGTTCGCCGCGCCCCAGCTTGCACTCGGCGATAATCGCCCACGGATTCGGATGGCTGAAGATGGCAGCATTCTCCTTCACCCCCTTATAGACCCGCCCGATGAAACCGATGTCGTCATTCGGCTTTGAAAACGCCGGCCATGCCAGATGAATTCCATACTTCGAGAACAGGTGCTTGTCGACTGCATCCATACACGCAATCGCGCGCTCCGGTGAGGCAACGTCCGACAAAACCGCCCAGCTGTTGCTCTCCAGGAATATCTTCCCTTCCTCGCACTCCTCTGAACCCACCTTCAAGCCCTTTGCGGTGAACCCGCGCACATACCACGCGCCATCCCACAATTTGTGCTCGCATGCTGCCTTCACCCTGTTCGCGAGCGCGCTGTAAGTCTTTACATCCACATCGCGCCCCAGAAACTCCGCAGCCTCCACAAATGCCCTCAGCGCCCAATGGTGCATGAACGAAACCATCGCGCTCTCGCCCCCGCCCAGATTCAGGCAGTCGTTCCAATCGGCGCGGAGTCCCAGGCAAATGCCCTCCTTGCCCACATGTTCAGCAGAAAAATCGAGCGATCGCTTCAAATGTTCGTAGACCGTCCCCACGCCTCCGTCCGCGAACGGAACCATCTCGTCAAAGAACGCGAGATCGCCGGTTTCCTTCACGTACTCACAACAGGTCACAACGATCCAGAGCGCATCGTCCGAGCAAACATGCTCGATGCCATGAATCACCGACCTCAACTCCGGCGCATGCGCAATGGTCGGCGACTTGAAGGTCGGCCCTTTGCGCTTCTCTTCGTCGAACCAATCCGGATCGAACAGGTGCAATCCGTAGCCGCTGCTGACCTGCGCCCCCAGCAGCTCGATAATGCGCTGTCTGCATTTGTTCGGATTCGTATGCACCACGCTCATCACATCCTGCGAGGTGTCGCGGAATCCCAATCCGGTCCGCCCTCCCACCTCAATGAACGATGCAAAACGCGACCACACCACGCACGTCTCCGCCTGGTAGAGGTTCCACGTGTTGATCATGGTATCCAGGCCCTCATGGGGCGTCTGGCATTGGAACCCGTCGAATTTCTGCTCCCAGTATTTCTTCAGCGCGCTGAACTCCGCGTCCACATTCTTGAGATCGGAGTACTTGCTTCTGATCTTCTGCCCGGCCTCCTGCGCCCCCACGCCCAGCATGAAAATCAGCCGCGCTTCCTCCCCTGGCGCAATCTCCACAGTCTTCTGCAGCGCGCCGCAGTGGTTGCCGCCCAGCTCCGCGCTCCCCGCGCATACGCCTTGCTCCACTGCAATCGGGTTCGTCTCGGTTCTCCATGCGCCAAGGAACCCGTCCCGCATCGTGTCGTAGGAGTCCGGCTCGAAACTCGCCGTGAAATAGTGAAAGGTCCACGGCTCGTAAAAGAAGTCGTACTCGATCACGCCGTCCCGGTACCGGCTTCCGCTGGCGTAAAGGCTCATCTGCAGGTTCTGGTTATCGATCTCAATGTGGTGGAACGAGAATTCCACGTACCCGAACACGCTCAGCCGCCGCGGCCTCCCGCTCGAGTTGTGAATCTTCAAATCCCAAAGCTCAACATCGTCCTCGATCGGGATAAAGAGCGTCTGCTCCGCCTCAATCCCTTGGGTTGCGCACGAATACTTGGAATACGACAGCCCGTGCCGGCACTCGTACTTTGCTTCGCCCAGGCTCTTGCCCACAGGCTGCCACGACACCGACCAGTACTCGCCCGTATCCTCGTCGCGCAGGTAAACGTAATGTCCGGGCCGGTCGAGCGGAATGCCGTTGGCCCGAAACCGCGTAATCCGATGATGCTCAGCGCTCTTGTAGAACGCATAGCCGCCCGCGTTGTGGCTCATCACCGCGCAAAGATCCTTCACGCCAAGATAGTTTGTCCATGAAACCGGAACGTCCACGCGATCGATCACATACTCGCGCATTTCATTATCAAAATAGCCGTAACGCATTGCACCTCGACAATTGCAAAAGATGAATTGTGTTTCTAAACAGCCGCTTCCGGCTCAGCAACCGCGGCTCCCTTGCCAATCGGAATGAACCGGGCAAGAACCAGCGCTGGCAGTCCCGAAAGAATCACCCAGATGAAGAACCTCGTATAGCCAATCCGGCTTTGAATCCAACCGCTCACCGCACCCGGAACGATGATCCCAATGTTCATCAGCGCGGTTCCAAATGCATAGTGGGCCGTCTGATATTTCCCCGGAGCAATCTCCTGCATCATCAGCAGAATCACTCCCACAAAACCAAAGCCATATCCGAACATCTCTGCGCTCATCGCAGCTGTCACCAGAACAGAATTCGTCGGCAGCGCCACGCTCAAATACCAGTACGCCAGCATCGGAATGTCGAGGATGAGGATCAGCCACGGAAGAGATCGCTTCAATCCCAGCTTGGCCGTGAAGAGTCCGCCAAGCACGCTGCCTGTGACGAAGGCGATACTCCCGAAGAACCCATAAATGCCGCCCACCTCTTGCGAGCTTAAGCCCAACCCTCCGCTCGCTCGCGATGCCTGAAGGAACAGTGGGCCCACCTTCACCACCTGTCCTTCCCCAGCCCGATAGAGCAGGATCAGCACCAGGATGAGATACACATTCGGCTTCTTGAAGAAGGTCACCACCACATCCCAGAAAGTAGCCGCCATCTGCCTGATGCTCTCCTGCTTCCTCTCTTCTCCTCCGCTGGGCAACAGAAATGAGTGATACAAGCCAAGCCCCACCAAAATCAAACCTGCTAATGCGAAGACCGCCATCCATGCATGAACAATAGGTGCCGCGACCTGTGCCCGTGTGAACCTCTCAGTCAATGTGCCTGCCAGCCAAAGAAGTGCGCCCGTGCAGAAGATGCGCGCCATGTTGTAGCAGGCACCTTGTATCCCCACCCAGGCAGCCTGTTCCTTCGGAGTTAAAACTGCGATGTATATCCCATCTGTCGCGATATCGTGCGTCGCGGAGCAAACACCAAGGACGGCCAGCAGCACAATCACATACTGAAAGTAGTCCGGTAGATTCAAGCTCAGCGCGATCAGCAACAAAGTCGCCCCACCCAGCATTTCCATCAGAATGACGAAGTACTTCTTCGTCTTGAACATCTCCAGCGCCGGACTCCACAAGGGCTTCAGACTCCACGGCAAGGCCAGCAGGCTGATCGCCAGCGTGTTCACCGTGTTGCTCACGCCCATCTTCTGCAAGAAAAAAAGCGCGACAAAGTTGACGGCGTAGTAAGGCAGCCCCTCGGCAAAGTAAACCGTCGGAACCCAGAAGGCAGGATTCCGGCGAATTGTGGTCCGCGTCCCTTGCGAATCCGTCATCGTCAATCCGGCCATCCTGTTCCTTCTTCAAAACTCAATCGCGGGTGCCCCATCCATTCGCGGCCTCATCGCGAATGGGTGGGATACGAGAATTCAACCGGGAAAATATCCGCGATCACCCTCTTAAGGCTGAATTGCCCCGTCCGGATGAAACCTTTTATCGATCGTCTTCAGCAAGGTTCCCGATGGATCGCCTGAATACTCCCAGAACATCACTCCTGCCAGCTTGTTGCTCAATATGTAGTCGCACTTCGCCGCCAGCGACTCCGGATCTTCATACGAAACAAATATCTTCTTCTCCGCGTTATACAGGTAAGGCGCCTTGGATGTTGCATCCCAGTACCGAACAAACCCGCTACTGAGATAACTGCCCGAGAGCGCCGCGTACGAGGCCCAGTCCCCTGCGACCGGCTTGCCCGGCTGAAAAAGCCCATGATTCTCCGCTCCGACTTCGCCCCACAGATGCCCGTAGAAGGGGACCCCAAGAACAATCTTTGATGCCGGCACTCCCGCCGCTTCAAACGCCTTCACCGAAACATCCGCCGATGCCTTCTTCGGATTCTGAGGATTGGTGTAGAGCGGCGCATGATGGTTCGCAATCCTGTCCGAAGCGGGCTCGCTTAAGTCGTAGGTCATCAGGTTGATGGTATCCACGAACTCCTGCGCTTTGGCCATCTCCGTGTTCTGCAGATACTCGTTCGAAGCCCCCGCCGCAAATGTCAAGTAAAGTCTCTTGCCCGTCGCCGCCGTCTCTCGATCAAATCGTTCACGCAACTCTTTGAGCAGCACGGTAAAGTTCGTCCCGTCTTCCGGCCTGAATTTGTGCCCCGCGCCCGGGTTGCCCGGGTACTCCCAGTCGATATCCAATCCGTCCAGGTCATAGCTCTTCAGGAACGCCACGACGCTCTCGATGAAAGCCTGTCTGCTCTGCTCGGTCAGCGCAGCATCGGAGAAGCCCCCCGACCAATCCCATCCCCCCACCGACACCAGCACCGTCAAGGAGGGATTCTCCTTGCGCAGCGACGCCAGATACGCGAAGTTCTGCGGAGCCTGATCCGAGCCCGTCACCATCCGCCCATCCTTGATGTTTGCAAACGCATAATTGATCCGCGTAATCCGTTCGGGATCGATCTGCCCCGGCTGCAGAGCGCCCTCCCGCGGAAACACATAAGCAACCACGACCTTGCCGCCGGGGCTTCCCTGCTGCGCCATCCCCGCCGAGGTCAAGCCAGGCAACAGCGAAACCACCAGCGACAGCGCCAATCCGGCAAAGCTGAAACCAAACCCCTTCTTGAACATGCACCCCAGAATAACCGCTGGAGGGGGTTACGCGCCCATTTCCGCCCTGCTGAGTGCCCGATCCTGTCCGTCCGCCGCGGCTGACCCCATACCCCATACCCCATACCCTAAACACCTACACTCCTTTGCGCTATCATTACGTCTATAGAGAGAGTGCCCTGTTCCCCACCTCAAATGGGCCTCTTCCGGTGGTGTCCGTGTCCAGAGTCTTCCAGCGTACCGTCCTCGTTCTCTCCGTCGCCGTCTGTGCCGCCCTCTTCCTGGGCTTCGTCCTTGCAGGGTTTTCCTTCTTTGGCGTCCATGCCAGCGGCCAGTCCGATGGCGCCTACCGCCAGATGAAGGTCTACGCCGACGTCCTCAAGAAGGTACAGACTGACTACGTCACCGCGCCTGACATGTCCGAGGTCACCACCGGAGCCCTGCACGGTCTTCTTGAGTCACTAGACGCGGACTCCAGCTACCTGACCTCGACCGAGTACAAGATCTACAAGGATCGCCCTGCCACAGGGGTTGCCCAAATCGGAATCACGGTTTCAAAGCGCTTCGGATACGCTACGGTTGTCAACGTCCTGCCCGGCTCTCCTGCCGACAAAGAGCATCTCTCCGACGGCGATGTCATTGAATCCATCGGCGACCAGTCCACCCGCGAGCTCTCCCTCGCCGTGATTCGCCTCATGCTTGAGGGCAAGCCCGGGACTCCCGTCACCATCTCCGTTGTCCGTCCTCGCAAGGCCGACCCGGATAAGCTCACCCTCACGCGATCCATCGCCCCGGCGGCGCCGCTCGCCCTGCAGGATTATGAGCACTCCACCATCCTCTATCTCAAGCCGGGCACTCTTTCCGCCTCCCGCGTTGACGAAATCGCCGCGAAAATCAAGGCTGCCAAAGGCCGCCGCATCCTTCTCGACCTGCGCGACTCTACCGGCGACGATCCGGCTCAGGGTGTGCGCCTCGCCAATTTCTTCCTCAAGCAGGGAACCATCGCGACCCTCGAAGGCCAGAAGTTTCCCGCACAAACCTTCACCGCTGACCCCGCGCATTTCCTCACCGACGCCCCCTTGGCAGTTCTGGTCAATCGCGGAACCTATGGAGCTGCCGAGCTGGCGGCCGGCGCGATTCTCGATGCAAAGCGCGGAGACCTGGTGGGCGAACGCACCTTTGGCGAGGGCTCGGTCCAGAAAACCATCGAACTGCCGGACGGGGACGCGCTCCTGCTGACGGTGGCAAAGTTCGAAAGCCCCAGCGGCAACAAGATTCAGGACAATGCCGTCACTCCCAACATCGTCGTTGCTTCAACTGCCGACGATGATGACGAAGACGCCCCGGCCTCGAAGGTCGACGACGTCCTCACCAAAGCCCTCAACCTCCTGAAGGCTAAGGCCGCCTAGTGTCCCTGGCCCGAACTTCGCAGTATAACTAGCGATGTCATCCTGAGCGCAGCAAGTCGCGTTTCATGCGACTTGCGAAGTCGAAGGATCTGCGGTTGTTCTTCGACGAACATCGGTTTCACCACACTGGAGCTGCACGCATCGCCGGGATCTCCATGCCCCAGGCCTCCATTCTGAGACTTGGGGTTTCTCCTTGCTCGCCCCTAATCCTGGCCCCTTATCTCCACCCCATCCGTTCCAAGCTATACTGGGCCATCTGCAAACCAAAACCCTGAATTACCAAAGCCCGGTAAACCCTCGATCCACAACGCATTGCTGGCCGGAGCGATGATGAATTTCCACCACGACGAGTTTCAGTTGGCTCGGAGCTACAGTCAGAATCATGCCTTCGAGCTTCTCGCTCCAGCCCAGGTCCATCAGATAAAAACGCGTGGACGCAACCTGCACGCTTGGTTCCGATCCCATTCGCTCATCCACGTCGTCATCAGCATCTCCGTGATCCTCTCCATATTTGCGGCAGATTGGTTCGGCTTCGTCAATCTCGCCCGCTGGATCCTCTCGAGCCACCACGGCATGCCGGCGCTCATCCTCACCGCAATCTTCGTTGGCGTCGCCCACAGTTGGCTGCTCTACACACTCGCCGTCTATTCACTTCATGAAGGCGCCGCACACAACCTCATCTTCCCCGGCTCCGGCCCGGTGAGCCGCGTTGCAAGCTTCCTGGCCGAGAATCTCTGCCGTCTGTCCAATGCGGAACCCCACCCCTACTCTGAAACTCACATATCCCATCACGCCAGCTTCGGCACGGAGCGAGACGCCGAGTTTCTTAACTTTGTCTTTCCTCATCGCCTCGGGGCAATGCTTCTCCCTCTCGCCAGCTTCTTCAACTACAGCGACTTCTACGTCCATCGCTCACCCTCCTTCACCCGCTCCACCGCTCTTTCGCTCGCCATCTCGGCCGCGTACACCCTCTGCTACCTCTCATTGCTCTACAAGCTCTTCGGCCTGCTGTTTCCCATCATCGTTTTCTTGTTGTTGCCCCACGTCGGGTTCCAGCTCGACCGCCTCCGCCAGTACACCGAGCACAATCTCATGCCTCTCGATAGCACCAGCGGAGCGCGTAGCCTTGGCGTCGGTTTCTGGGGCTTGCTCGTCGGCGGCGGCCCCTGGGGCCAGCCCTGCCACATGGCCCACCATATGGTCCCCAGCATCCCCTGGTACCAGCAGATCCTCCTCCACCGTTCCATCGTCCGGCTCCTCACCCCGGACCAGCACAAACAGTTCCTGCTCCGGCCCTTCATCGGCTTCCCCTTGCTTCTGTTCACCCTCATCCGCGATGCCAATCGCCTCGCGCGCACCGCCCCAGCCCGGCTCTCCCTGACAAGTGAGTAAAACGCCCGTCATGAAGATCGGATTTCTCGGACTCGGAAACATGGGCACACCGATGGCGCTGCGCCTCCTCGCCGCCGGCCACGAATTATCGGTGTGGAACCGGACCGAAGAGCGCACCAAACCCCTCATTCACCAGGGTGCCATCGCCGCGGCAACCCCGGCTGAAGCCGAACTGGGCTCCGACGCTGTAATCACCGTGCTCCTCGACGATGCGGCATATGAAGAGGTCTTCTTTGGCGTCCACAGGCTGATCGATGCGCTCTCACCCGGACTGCTTCACATCCTGTGCGGCACCATCAGCCTGGCCTTCTGCGACCGGCTCACTCTGGAGCACGCTGTCCGGGGCATCGACTTTGTGGCAGCGCCGATCTCTGGCTCGATAAGCGATGCCGCGCAGGGCCAGCTCCGCATTGCAGCCGCCGGTGCCGACAAAGCGATGACCCGTGCCCGCCCGCTCCTCGAGACATTTTCGCGAGAGATCACCGTGGTCGGCAAAGACCCACAGCAGGCGTTTGCGATGAATCCGGGGGCAAGTTTTCCACCGGCGCCATGATTCCTTCTCTCGGCGAAGCGCTTCCCTTGGCAGCCCAGCGTCGAGTCGGGCCCTCGCCCCAAAACTCTGAGCTTGGCTTCGGCGAGAAGCTGCCCTCGAGAAATGTCGAGGATGCGGCGGAGAACCTTTGCACTGAGTAGGAACATCTGCGCCGGTCCCTCGAACCGGCCATGACCCATATTGAGACAAGTAAACGCACCCCGCTCATTTCGGAGATCGATTCGGCATCCCGAATCCCCCAATTGCCATCCTTCTTGGCCGCGGCCGGAATGCCGATTCGCCTTTTCAATCACCTGAAAGGCTCTAGAGCCTGACCTGAGCGGACGATAAACACCTGAAGAGGCCGTGGGCAAGATCCGCGTGAACACGGATGAGCTTGGTTCGATCCGGCGCAATTCGGGTGTTGGCCTTCTGGCTGACAATGTCAACCGCCATGCAGGCGCAGCAGTATGTCTTCCGCGCCTTCAGGCAGGCCGAGGGACTCAAGAACCTTGCCATCAACGACCTGGCCGCCGATCGCCACGGGTTTCTCTGGGTAGCCACTGAGAACGGCCTTTACCGCCTGCTCGGTTCCGGCTTTGAACGCTTTGGTCCGGAGCAGGGAATCGCCGATCTTAATGTTCGCGCCGTCCTGGTGGCCCCCGATGACACAGTCTGGGCGGCGACATTCGCAAACCTCTACCATTGGGATGGTCATCGCTTCGTTGCTGCCGCAAGCTATCCAATTCCGTTGGCCTCCTGGAACAACATTGTTGTTGAAGATGCGCGCCATCTGCTCATCGTGGAAGTAGAACGCCTTTTCCGGCTGGAGCACGACGATCAGGGCCGAACCATCTCATTTCTTCCTGTCTTCTCCGGCAGTCAGGCAGCGGACATCCCCGGCCTCGCACAGATTTCCAGTGTGAGCGTGGTTCACTCGCCCGCCACGGGCGTTCAAATCTTTGTCGGATGCGGCAAAAAGCTCTGTTCCTGGACGGAAACTGACACGGGCAGCGGAGCCAAAACGCCGCCTCCCAGCATCGTCGAATGGGGAGAAGAACAGGGCCTAGC
>CAYWSR010000059.1:0-23525 GCA_964460385.1 uncultured Occallatibacter sp.
AACACGCTGTGAATTACAAGTACCTTGTGTAGTTCTCACGCAGACACTAAAGCCCCATTCGATTTTGGAGTGCTTTTCGGCGCGACTGAAGTCGTGCCCTGATACAAAGCACCAGCCGCGATGCGCGATAATCCTGCAGGGTCGCGGGAAGTTCCTGAGGCATTGCGAGGCGGAGTCCTATCTCCGGTGGCAGTATTCGCGGATTGGCCGGCCTGCATCTCCTTGCGGCGCAGGTAGTCCTCGTAGTTGCCCTCGTAGCTGATAACGTTTCCGCCCTCCACTTCGAGCACCCGCGTGGCCAGGCGGTCGATGAAGTATCGGTCATGCGAAACGAAGACAACCGTGCCGGAAAAGGCCGCAATCGCCTCCAGCAGCACGTCCTTGGCGCGCATGTCCAGGTGGTTGGTCGGCTCGTCGAGCAGCAGAAAATTCGAGGGCGACACCAAAATCCGCGCAATGGCATAGCGGTTGCGCTCGCCCCCGCTCAGCACGCCAAGCGGCTTGAACACGTCGTCGCCTCTGAACAGGAAGCACCCCAGCAGCGACCGCAGCGCCTGTTCCGGCACCTTCAGCGCTGCGCGGCTGATGTCGTCGAGCATGCGCGCATCGCCGTTCAGCACCTTGTACTGGTCCTGCGCAAAGTATTCGGTGACCACGTTGTGGCCCAGGTGAATCTGGCCACTCGTGGGCGTCTCATCGCCCGTCAGCAGCCGGATCAGCGTGGACTTGCCCGCGCCGTTCACTCCCACCAAAGCCACGCGATCTCCGCGCTCGATTGAGAATCTCACGTTTGAGAGCACCTGCTTCGCGCCGTAGCTCTTCGACAGACCTTCCGTCTCCACCACCATCCGTCCCGAGGGCGGCGGCTGCGGAAACTTGAAGTGAATCACCGGCTCTTCTTCGGGAATCTCGATCCGCTCGATCTTTTCGAGCTCCTTGATGCGCGACTGCACCTGCTTGGCCTTGGTGGCCTGCGCGCGGAAGCGGTTGATAAATGCCTCAAGGTGCTCGATCTGGATACGCTGGTTGCGATAGCCCGCCTCTAACTGAGCCCGCCGCTCGTCCTTCTGGCTCAGATACTTGGTGTAATTGCCCTGATAGATGGTGAGCCGCTTGTTCCAGATCTCAACAGTCCGGTCGATGGTGACATCGAGAAAATAGCGATCGTGCGAGATGAGAATGTAGCCGAAGGGATAGTCCCGGAGATAGTTCTCGAGCCAGTTGCGCGTTTCAAGATCGAGATGGTTGGTCGGTTCGTCTAACAGCAGCAGATTCGGCTTGGCAAGCAGCAGTTTGGCCAGCGCGATGCGCATCTGCCATCCGCCGCTGAATTCGTCGGTCTGCCGCGTCCAGTCCTCCTTGGCAAATCCCAGCCCGGTGAGCACGCCACCCACCTGCGCATCGAGCGCGTAACCGTCGAGCGCATGAAAGCGCTCCTGCAGCATGGAGAAACGCTCGGCCGCCGCATCGTATTCGGGGCTCGCGTGGTCAAGCTCCGTCAGCTGCCCGGCTAGCCGCTCGATCTCCTTCTCCATCTCGCGGAGTTCGTCGAAGACGCTCAGGCACTCCTCAAAGACGGTCCGGCCGGTAAGGCTAAGGCCCTCCTGCGGCAGGTAGCCGATGCTCATGCCACGCGTCTGCTGCATTGTGCCGTAGTCCAGCGACTCCAGCCCCGCGAGCACCTTCATCAGCGTGGATTTGCCGGTCCCGTTGGCGCCCACCAGCGCCGTCTTCTCGCGCGCACGGATCAGCCAGTTGGCCTCAAGAAACAGCACCCGCGGCCCAAAGCGCTTGCCGGCATTTTGCAGGGAGAGCATGCCCTTCTATTTTCGCAGAGGGGCGAGCGTAGCGTTTCAGTTCACACAGGTCCGCCGGATGCCCATCCTTTTCGCGTGTCTCGCGAAAAGGATCCTCTGTGCAACATGAAACGTGATTATCATGAGGAGGGTATACCTGGTCACTTTACCTGGGGGTCACTCGATCTGGGCTCAGTAAGTGGATCGCGCGGGAGAAACCGCCCAGGACGCCCCGAACTTGGAAACCGGGAAGAGGCATACGATGAACATACTGTTATGGGTCCTGCAAGTCTTCGGCGCGCTTCTATACGGATCGTCGGGCGTCATGAAGGTCTTCATGTTCGACAAGGTAAGCCAGGACGTCCCGTCCTTTGGCGCGTTGCCGCGAAAAGCCTGGATGACCTTGGGCCTGGTAGAGCTCGTGTGCACGGTCGGGCTCATCGTCCCCACCGCATTCCCTTGGCACCCGCATCTGACGGTTCTGGCTGCCGCGGTTCTCGCGGTCGAGAGCCTGGCGTTCATCTGGGTGCACGTGAAGTACCACGAAGTCGCGCCCACGATCTTGAGCGGCGCGCTGGGCCTCCTGATGGCGTTCATCGTGTATGGACGGATGGTTCTGCAGCCGATCTTGTGAATGGCGGGCGGCGGGTCGGCTCACAAAGGGTGGGATGCGATGCCGTCCTATTCGATCGGTATCATTAAGCGGGCGAATAGCTCCTAGCTCAGCGTCCAGCGCAGCGGCTTCCCTGCATCGCTTGCGCCCTCGAGAACGATCGTTCGATTGCCGATCCGGTTCAGCGGTCTCTCCGCCCCGTTCACCTCGGCGAGGCTCATCTTCTTCGCAATCTCTTCCGGCAACTGAATCTGAATCGTCCACCTGCCCGGCTGCGAGGGCGCGTACCATCCCTCGTATTTGCCGGCAGCAGACCGGCTCACGCCCAGCAGCGGAGAGTCGAAGCGATACTCCCCGGCGGCAAGTTCGGGGCTGACATTGAATCCGCCCTCCGTGAACTCGATCCCCAGCAGCTTCACCGCGGAATAGAGGAAACACGCGTGTGAGTGCACGTTGAGCACCGGGAAATCCGTTCCGTGAAAGTACGGATCGTTCGCCGCCGCGCCGGGATGCTTGCTGAGCGGGGAGTTCCACGAATCGTTGCCGCTCCAGATGCCGTACCAGATGTCGGGGTAGGCGTTGGCGTGCGCGCGGAAGGAGTTCTTCTTCCACTCATCCCATGCCATCGCCGGATCGACCCCGGCAAGAGCCCACACCAGCGTCTGGTTCAGCGAGGGCCAGATTGCGCCACGTTCGAGGCTGCCCACGTCGTTCGGCTTGCCTTGCCGCGTGTCGGGCCCATCGCTCATCTGTGCCGCGCCCAGCGGGCCCGTACGCAGCAGCTCGTTCATCGCGCGAATCACCTCGCTGGTCTGCTCCGGCGTCGTTACGCCGCCCAGGATCGCCCAGGGCTGCGGCTCGATCCACAGCGTGGATTCCCCGATCCATCCCATTGTCGGGCCCATCCACGCACGCTTCAGCCACCTGCCCGTCCACTGAGCGCGCGCTGCGGTACGTGCCTGCTCGGCGCTTGCGGTCAGCTTGTCAACAAGGCCCGATTCAGGCAGACCAGACCCATCGCCCGCAAACCGAAGCATCCGTGCATAGAAGTCGAAGACCCACGCCGACATGGCCGTGTTGAGCACGCTTTCGCCCTGGTCGACGCATTCCGCCAGAACTGATTGCGCGTAAGTCGCGATCAAACCGTCGTTCCAGTCGTCGTTCAGCATGCGCACCAGCCCATGCTTGCCGGTGCCCACCCCTTCAACCTGATGCCGGAAGCACCGCGCCAGCAGGTTGCGCACGCTGTCCTTGCGTCCGGCCGTCTTCGTGTAGCGCGCCGGAATCTGCTCGTCCAGAAACTTCACATCGCGTGTCGCCAGCACATACTCGCTCGCCGCCCACAGCAGCCAGAGCGGTATGTCGCTCACGTTGTCCGAGGACATCGGTGCAATTGCGCCGTGCCCCACAATCGCGTAGGGAATCGACCCGTCGTCGCGCACCTCTTTCAGCGTGTAGCGAACAACGCTCTTCACGATCTCAGGGTCGCTGAAGATGAAGGGCAGGCAATGCTGCAGCGGGTCGCGCGCCGCTCCCTGAAATCCCATCACGTACTCGTAGAAGCCATTCTGGTTCAGAATGTGCTCGCCAAAAAAGTCATCGTAGGTCATGCTGCTGCGCAGGGAATAGTGATTCCACGTCGCCTCGCGCTTCACCCACGGTTCGGCTGCAACATCGAACTGCAATCCCTTGTTCTTCCACTCCGCACTTGAGCGGGTGAGAACATCGGCTGGCTTCGCCTTGTAGCGAGCGATCAGTGCATCCAGGCTGAATCCTTCCGGCAGGTAACCGTAGAGGAAACTCAGCGTCCGCTTTTCGCCCGGCGCCAGATCCAGAGTCCGCTCCAATAGAAGCACTGTGTGCGGGGAAACAAAGTGCGGTCCGTTCTCATTCCGCAAGCCATCCCAATCCCCGTTGAGTCCGGCAGGGTTGGAGGCTCCGCCCGCACCAAAGAAGCCCTCACCATCTGTCGAAACGGAGCTTGCGGGTGCGTCCAGCGAGATCAGGAACGTGGGCGGAATCTCCGTCGTGTCAAACGCAGTTCCCGGCGTCGACTCGTCGATCGCGCTGATGAAGGCGTTCGGATGGGCCTTCAACTGCTCTTTCATCCGGTACCAAACTGCGTTGTCTTGCGCCGATCTTACGGTGAACTCTTTGGTCTCGAGCAGCCCCTGTAACCCATTCACCGAAGAAACCTTGTGATTGAAGAGCCGCCCGAATTGGCGGCGCAGCTCCACGGGCGTTCCCAGTCCCGCAAACGACTCAATGAACGCTCTGAATGAGAATTGATAAGGCTGGCAGCCCCAATACTCAATCCAGCGCAACGAAGCGCGCGCGTCGCCCCGGTTTTGAATCGTCGCTTGCGAGAGCAACACAGGATCGTCCCCGAATGGCGCACAAATCGTCTGGTCGAGGGAATAGTTCTGGCTGGAAGTGCGCTTGCGAAAGTAGCCTGCGCCAAAAATCCGCTCAAACGCAGCATTGTTTCCGTCGTAGTACGTGCTCAGCGTTTCGTCTCCGTCGGTCAGGTAGCCGAAGCCTCCGCCAAACTGGCTCGTCGTCGGATCAAAGTCGTTGAGGAACTTCGGCACTCCTTCGTCCTGGCGCACGCGCACATGGCCAAAGTTCGACACGATGGCGGTGATGCGGTCGTTGCCCACCTGGTGGATATGCTCGGTGGGGCCAAGAATACCCGGTGTCACCGATGTCACAGCCGCGGGATCCACGGTCTGATTGCACGCGTAGCGGTAGGCCGGCAGCCCGAACTCATCCTCAAACCACGTGCCGAAGTGTCCCGAGCCATCGGCAGGCGCTTGCGCGCCGGAGGGTTGGCCTCCAGCCGCCTCGCTTGCCAGGGCCGATCGCCAGGCCCGGCCGGCCACTGCCACTCCGAGAGCGGACACCATGAACTGTCTTCGTGTGGGTTTCATGAATTGTCGCGCGTGGGCTCCATTCCCCACCCCCGGTCGCTTCCGGATGACCTCAAGCCGTTTCCGAGTGACCCCAAGCCCTTTGGAACGGGCATCCCCGATTGTATGCGTTCCAGCCATAGTGGTCTCTTCGAAATCGTTGCCAAAGCAGAAGGAAAACTCAGAATGCTGGGCCGGGCAGGTCCATCCCCCAGCGCGACCATCCTCTGACCGTGCGAAACCCAGCTGCTCTGAAGGGGCTTGGAGAACGCGAGCCTCGCCGGGATTTCGTGCAACCCTCGATCCGCCATACAATGCTTTTAGACGTCGATGTAAGCCGCCGACGGGCCTGTAGCTCAACGGTTAGAGCAGGGGACTCATAATCCCTTGGTTGGGGGTTCGAATCCCTCCGGGCCCACCAGCTTTTCGGGCTTATCCTTCCTGGGTATATCTTAGAGTCGATCGATTGCTCCCACCGGCCTCGCCCCCGTAATCTCAGAACGCGACTGGCCCAGCTTCCAATCGATTTTGGAGGGGTGGAATGTCACGGATCCTCGACCGGCATGCGCGGCAGTTCTTCCGGGCTCCCGTCCTTCGGGCTCTCGGGGTGGCAGCGTGTTTTATCGTTTGGCTCAGTCCTTTGCGTGGCCAGAACGACAAGGCTCAACAGCCGCCAACTCCTCAGCAGCCGGGAACTCAGCCGCAGCCGGGCAACCTTCAGCATTCGGGAGTGTTTCAGCAGATGATCAGCCAGCATGAGCAGAATCTGGCCCAGGCGCAGGCGGCCCATAAGTTCACGGTTGTAGGCACGGAGCTGAATACTCTCGGCGAGCTTTACCGCCGCGCAGGCAATCCGGAAAAGGGGATCGAGCGGCTCAACGAAGCCCTGGCACTCGAAGAGAAGTGGCACAACCGCGGCGCACAGGCCCACTCACAGACCAATTTGGCCCGGATCTACACCGACCTGGGCCAGGGAGACAAAGCTCTCGAACTGCTCAATCAGGCGCTGCCCGTCCTTCGAGAGCTTGGGATGAAGAATGGCGAAGCCCTTGCGCTCAACAACATGGGGCGCGTCTACAACGATCTCGGCAAGGAGCAAGAGGCTCTCAAGTACCTGAACGAAGCGCTGCCGCTTTGGCAGGACCAAGCCTACCAATCCGGTGAAGCCAGCACACTCGACAATATCGGCAGGGCCTACTCGAACATGGGTCAGCAGAAGCTGGCGCTGGAATACTTTGCCAAGGCGCTGCCCCTCTGGGCATCTGGAGAGGAAAAAGGCGGCGAACCGCTCACCCTGACCAACATGGCCCGGGCCTACGACGACTTGGGCGAGATCCGCGAATCGCTCAACTTCTATCAACGCGCGTTGGCCGACTGGCGCGAGGTGGGCAATCCTCAGGGCGAAGCGGGAGCACTGACCAACCTGGGCCGCCTCTATCGCAATCTTGGTCAGCCGCAGACCGCCATCGACTACTACACCCAGGCACTCCCTCTTTGGCGTTCTGTCGGCAATCGCAGCGGCGAGGCATTGGCGCTCAACGATACCGGCCGATCCTATGCGGACACGGGCCAGCCCGCAAAGGCGCTCGACTACGATAACCAGGGGCTGTTGATCTTTCGCGAGATTCACGTTCGCCGCGGCGAAGCTTTGGCGCTCAACAACATCGGGAGAGACTACTTCAGCCTGGGAGACTCGGCCAAGGCTCTCGACTTCGAGATTCAGGCACTGGCGGCCTGGCGCGACGTGCAGGATCGCCGTGACGAAGCGGTCGCATTGATGACCCTGAACTGGACCTACTCGACACTCAATCAGGGAGACGCTGCTTCGGCCTGCGCGCTTGCGGCCTTGTCGCTGGCGCGGGAGGCGGAAGCTCCCGAGGTAGAAGGCGCGGTTGAGAACACACTGATGAACGGCTCGCGCAAGCGTCAGCGCCTCGAGTTGGCCATTTTCTTTGGCCTTGAGGCGGTCAACTCCTACGAGAAGATTCGCAAGAACATGGCCGGACTCGACAAGGACCTGCAGTCGGGGTTTGTGCAATCGAAGTCGGCCACCTATCGCGGGCTTGCGGAACTGCTGATTCAGACCGGCCGGCTGGGTGAAGCCGAGCAGATTCTCGATCTCCTCAAGGAGCAGGAATTGAAAGACACCGTCGCCGGAGCCGCTCAGGAGACCGGCGCCAAGATGGAGCCGCTCAAGATGAACGCGGGGCAGCTCAAAGCCGAGAGCGATCTGCCGCCTGTTGAACAGATGGCGCGCAACATCGAGGAGCTCACCCTCAAGATCGCAGCCCTCCAGGCGATGGCCACGCGCACGCAGGCGGAAGAGGCGCAGCTGACGGCACTGAAGGCATCGCTTGAGAAGGCGAGCGGTGAGATGCGGGCTTACTTTACCAACAAGATATTGCCTGATCTTGGCGAAGGCAGCGGCGGCAGCCAGACGAGCGGAAATCAACCTTCTGACGATGCCGCGCCCAGCTATCTTCAGAACACGCTGGCAAAACTCGGGCCTCGGGTGGTGGGCATCCGCCTGCTCCTCGGGGAGCATCACGCGTATGTACTGCTTGTTACTGCTACGACGCGAAAGAGATTCGAACTCAAGTCCTCTGAGGACGTGCGCGCAAGCGCCTTCGCCGCGCTCAAGGCAATGGGTTCGCCGGCCGCCGATCCCCGGCCGCAATTGAACCAGCTCTACTCCATCGTGGTGGCTCCGCTTGAAGACGATTTGAAAAGGCTTGAAGCTCCAATGCCTGGACAGACCGGCGTGCCCACACTTCTCTGGTCGCTCGACGATGCATTGCGCTATTTGCCCATGGGATCGCTTTACGACGGCAAACACTACCTGGTCGAACGCTTCAACAACGTGCTCTTCACGCCGGAAAGCTACGGCCACATGACCGATTCGCCGCTGCTGGATGGAACGCACCCTAGCGCGCTCGCCATGGGCCTGACCCGGAGCTACGGCGGCTTGCCCGCCCTTCCCGGGGTCATGCCGGAGCTGGATGCCGTGGTCCACGATCCGGCTGTTCCCGATTCACACGGCCCGATGGAAGGCAAGCTCCTGCCCGATGAGCATTTCACACTGGCCGCTTTGAAGGCCGAGTTAGGCGAAGGGAAGAGTTTTCCCGTGGTGCACATCGCAAGTCACTTCGTGATGGAAACCGGCAGCGGCGAGGAGCCCTACCTGATGATGGGAGGCAAGGAAACGGGCCAGGACAGCGGCTATGAGTGGAACCTCTCAGACATGGTGAACTCGTCTGTCGCATTCCACGGGACGCGCCTGCTCACGCTCTCGGCCTGCAGCACCGCAAAGGAATACAAGAGCAGAAACGGCCTGGAGATGGACAGTCTTGGCATGGTCGCGCAGCAGAAAGATGCTGAGGCTGTCATGGCCACTCTCTGGGACGTCAACGATGCCAGCACCAGCAGGCTCATGAGCGACTTCTACACTCGCTGGGTTCGCCATCCGGCGGACGGAAAGGCAGAAGCGCTCCGTGAGGCGCAGCTCGCGTTTCTTCATTCCAATGCATCCCAGGGCGCGGGAAGCGAAGCCTCGGAGCGCGGGTTCAAAAAGAGCCCTGCGCCGGCAGCGGAGTGGAAAGACATTGGCTACGCTCACCCCTTCTATTGGGCGCCGTTCGTGCTGATCGGCAACTATCGCTAGGGTTTTCTGCGCGGTGTTGCCCTGTAACGGGGCACGGCTTCAGCCGGGCCGCAAAAAAGCCTGATAAAAACGCGGGCTTTGGTCCCTGAACAACTTCCTGGACCGAGAACAGAACTTGTGCAGATGCTGGTTGAATTGGCAGTGCCCTTGGAGGTTCCGCAATGAGTGCAAGCGAGTTTCCCAATCCCAACACGGACGGAATCCGTGGCATTGTCAACGCGCAGATCGAAGCATATCGAGCCAGAGTGGTGGTGGTTCGCAACAGCAGGGTTCTCGTTGCAATGATCTTTTTGATCAGCATCTCTGCGGCATTCATCGCGATTTGCTCGGTTCTGGCGGCCATTTCGCAGCTCTATCCGCTGAGTAACCTGACAGTCGCCAGAGGCATCGCCGCGGCACAGTGGGGCATCAGCGGCTTGCTCTTTGCTCTCATGTGCCCGTTTATGTGGACAATGGCGAGCAAGATGGCTCACCCCCGGGTCAGGTTCGATAGCAGCGGCGTTGAATTCAATCTGGGAACAAAAAAGGCGCCCCTTCAGCTGCTTATGCTCTGGGATCAGGTCAGCGCCATCCGGCAACAGCGCGTTGGCAATGCCCAGCAATTCACTGTGAAAGCCGCCGATGGCAGCTATGTTCAGTTCAATTCCTACACCTTCTTCCGCCCCAAGAGAGTAGCGCGCCTCATCGCGGAGCGCACCGGCCTTTCGATTCAGAAGATCTGAGCGCGTCAGGGCTTCAGCGCAGGCGCTGCATGCGCGGGCGGATGAACCGTGCCCGCCTGCGACGGCGGCACAATCACCGGCGACGAGGCGCCGTTCAGAAACGCAGGATCGATCGCGGCCAGGTCCACACGAAAGCTCGCCGCATTTGCCGTGGGAAAGTTCGCGGGCACTTTTTGCGTCACCATACCGGTTGCCGCCCACTCCACGCCCCTCTGGAATGTAGTCATGAACCCTACGCAGCTCATCGCCGCTGCATCGTGGCCCAGGGTCGTGTGAAAGACCCTGCCGCTTCCGTAGGACACAACCATGAGCATCGGCTCATCGTGGTCGGTGCCCTTGTTCTTCGGGTCAGAGTGCGCAGTGGCCAGCACTGTCATGTTTTTCCCGGGCCCACGCAGCGTCGCATAGATCTCATCCGGGACGTGCATCCAGGCGGTTGGCAGGCCTCGCATGATCGGATGATCCGCCGTCCGCGTCACCACCTGGAAAGGCAGCCGTGCCCCATGCGATCCGGCGCGGCCCGGCGTGGGATCGGAGACCAGCTTCCCGTCCTTGAAGTACCACATGGGTCCGGCGGCCTCTGTGCGGTTTCTCCACCCACCGATCCCGATCATCCGGTTAAAGGCGGGCCAGTCGGGAAACGCATTATCGGCCGCATGCACCACCACCAGTCCACCGCCATCGCTCACAAACTTCTCAAAATCACCGCGGAGTCCGTCAGGCCAGGCGGGCCCGTCATAATTCAGCACGATCACCTGGTAGTCGCTCAACTTTGGCTTGAAGCCGCTGAAGTCTCCGTCCGACGCCGGCGCCGTCATCACCGTTACCTGAAACAGCCCCGCCTCTTCCAGCTCGGCCTTCATCACCTGGGTTGTGATCTTCCAGTTGTGATAGGCGCCCGCGCTCTGCCCGTCGAGCAGTAGCACGCGGATCAGCTCCCTGTGAGCAGGAATCATCGGAACCTTTTGTTGAGCCAGCGATATCGCGGGAGCTGAGAGCAATGCATTCAAGAGTGCAAGAGCAACAAAGTGCCTCATCGTCCATTCCTCGGCGGAAGCAAGACTCCCGCAGGCAAACGAAGGATACACCAGCGGACCGGCTGTGCCTTGCCCACTTCAACTTATCGTTGCCAAGCGCAGAAATGAGCGCCAAAAACAAGAGGGGCCATTCCTGAGAATGGCCCCCCGTTGCGGTCCTTCCTTGCCGATTACTTTGGCGGGGTCGTTGAACTTGGCGTAGTCGTTGAATCCGACTTCGGAGGAGTAGTGCTCGTTGTGGACCCGGAGGTGCTCGACTTGGACTCAGAGGAGCTCGACCCAGACCCGGTTGAACTCTTGGAGGCGGTGCTGGAAGCCTTGGCCGGCGCAGTCGGCGTTGTTCCCGTAGGAGTCGACAATATCGGCACCAAAGGCTGAGGCACTGTCACGTCGGTGGCCGGGGCCACGCTCACTTTCAGCGTTGCATAGGTAACATCGGGAAGCGACGATTTGGCCGCCGTGGTAGGGTCTGCGCTGGCAGCCAGATCCTTCGGCACCAGATATCCGTTGAGCATCTTCAGGCCCTCCATCTGCGAACTGAGCGCCGCGGTCGAGTGTGCCGGCACAATCACGTACTCGCCTGTGATCAGCCTCAGTGCATCGGAGTGCATATTTCCTGAGTCCACCGCGCCGTAAGAGGCCACAACGTCCTTCAGCGGGCTGTTGATGATGAAGCCCGCATTCTGCACCAGGATGTTGTAAAAGCTGGTAAACGCCTTGATCGCCGGCACGCTGATGGCAGGAAGCGTCACCAGCGGAGCAGCGAGCTGTGCACCCTGCAGGCCCATCGAGATGATCTTGTGCAACAGCGCGTGCTTATCCGGCAGCGTCAGGTTCAGCGCCATCTTGCCTTCTGACTTTGGCAGCAGGATGCGGTTGTTGCCGGAGGTGCCACCCGATCCATCTGAAGTAGCACCGTTAAGCTGCTCGATTGTCGGCATCTTGGCGATACTTGCTGAGCGGGCAAAAATCGATGCCAGCGAGGCCCAGGCGAGCGGAGCTATGTACTGCGCCATCGGTGTGGTTTGGGTCGCGTGCAGTGCCAGCTGGGCAGACGTCGCATCCCCGATCTTGTGCTCGTCCTCCTGGCTGGAGTGGAAGCCGCTGACGCTTACGCTCACGACCGCCGCTCCGTCCATCTTGGGCAACTCTTCGCGATCGATCTTCTCCGCATAGCGCAGACCGGTTTGATCGGCGTAATGAAAGAAACGCGGCAGTTTCTCGTCCTGCACGTGTTCGGGGATAGGCTCCGGCGTCGCCTCGCCACCCGGTCCCCTGGTCATGGTGGCATGCGGCTTGGTGGGGTCCACATCGTCAAAGAAGCCGCCCCAGAACTCGGCATGCTGTGTGGTGGGCGCATCGGCCGCGGCCTCGACGGCCGCCATCAGCTCCCGGGGAGAAACGATCTCTCCCAGAATTCCAGAGAATGCGGCTGCAGACATTGCGCTGGTGAAAAAGCTACGACGATCCATATCGATCTCCTCTTGCTAACTTGCGGTTTGAGCCGGCTGCGTTTCCGGCCCGGTTCTAAGTTGGGGCGCGTGTGCCCTGCCTGGGGATCAGGCCTGTTCTGGCACACCCTGGTCAAGTGCGATCAGCGTTAAGGGCGACTCGGGACGACCACTTGCTGGACCTGCCACGCAGTCACGACGGGCGAAGCACCCCGGCTGCCGGCATCATTTAGATCGACCATCAACTGATCGAGGCCTGAACCGCGGCTCCTGCTTTCGATCACTCCGTCGAAAGTCAGCAGGCTCAGGTTGTTGATCTTCTCTTTCGTGGCCAGAAGAAAAAGCGTATCCGCCCCATAGGGCATCGTCACCGTCTGAGTCATCACGGTAAAAGATGTGGGGAATGCACCCTTTCCATCCAGGGGCGGGCCCTGTGCTCCGCCGTTCGTTTCCTGTTCCGGGTACAGTTGGAAGGGGTTCGCGGCGCAGTCGAATCCAAACAGGTAAAAGTATTTTGGTGAAACCGGTCTGCTCGAAAGTTGTTCCGCCGTGGCTACCAGCCTCGCATCGTACTGCTCATCGGGATGCAGATCATCGGGATGCAGAGGATCGGTGGCTGCCGGGTTGGTACGCACAATCTGCAGATGATAGGGCCAGTCGCTCACGCCGGGGACGAGAGAAGGAAGCTGTTGCCACACGCGCAGCTTGCCGAGCCGCAATATCCGCCGCGCGATCACCGGAGCAATGCTGTCTTCCGTTGCCGCTGACGTCTGGTCGTGCAGCCAGGCCGTGCGTACAGGAAACGAGACGTCGTTGCGGCAGACCACCTCGGGATTCTTGCCCCCGTTTATCTCGGTTTCCATCGTGTCGTTGGTCTCTTCGCTGCGCACATAGTCCGTGTCCTTGTGTTCGGCCAGCACGCGCGGGTCAAAGAGCGCGTACTCCGGTGCACCGTCCTTCCGCACCCGAATGGTGAGGAAGTAACTGGCCTCAGAAAGATTGTCAGTGAAACGAAACGCGTTGCGCTTGAAGGGCTCGGTGCGGCGGATGCGGTCTGCCACCGAAGGCGGAGGGCCGAGAACCAGAAACGCGGCTCCCTTGACTCCGGGGCCCGGCTTCACCGCCTTGCCATTCTGCCCGAACGCCTTCCAGCCTCCATTTTCCTGCGTCACCAGATAAGTGACAGGCGCTTCCGTAGGATCTTCGACCCACGTAAGCCCCGGGAACTGTGCCTTCACGCCAGCGAGTGCTGCCGCGCTCGGCACGGGCTCGGGATGCGGCAGATACACGACAAGCCGCGCCGCCTCCGGATAGACAAAATTCGAAACCTCGAAGATCTGCCCGGGCGCGACCTGCGAGGGACCGCTCTTCACGGTCGCCGTCGAAATGGTCGGCGCAGTCACGGTGTTGATCGCAAGCACAGTCTTGGATCCGTCGTCGCCCGCTTTCAGTGCCGTCAGTTCGGTGCCCACGCCAAACCCCGCAGCGCTGCCAACGTCCAACGTGATCTTCCCGCTCTCCACCTTGGTAACGCGCAGATGCAGCTGATCTGAGGCTACCGGCTCACCGAAGAGGCTCTCATGCACGCGCCCTTCGACCGATGGCTGCTGAAAATCGAGTGGATCGGCATGCATCATGCTCGCAACCGCAGACACCACATCTTCCGCGCTCAGCGCCTGCTTGTTCTCGCTGAGCACGCGGATCAGAGCCCGCGTAAATGCCCCGTGCACTTGGCCGTCCTCGGGATAGGTTGCCTCCACCGCCGATTGCGTCGGCCCCGCGGCCGCCAGGATGATGGCGTCGCCCTGCTGCGGAATCTGCTTCATCGGTTCCCGCTTCATCAGGTCCGACTCCATCACCGCGCCCGGCTCCTTGGCCACGTCGTCATCGTCGTAGGGCAGGGTCCGCTGAACCGACTGGGTAATGCCGCGCGCCATGGTCCCGCTGTTGCAGCTGTCGTAGATCGCCGTGAGCCGCGCCTGCTTGTCAAAGACAATCTTGTCGAAGAGCAGCGCAAGCTCCTTATCGCGGATGTCTTTCACGCCCTTCCATGCATCTGCCGGGACGATCGTCTGGTCGCGGTGGTCCTTCGACGACTTACTATCGAGCCGCTGCGATCCGTGACCTGAGTAATAGATCACGACGTGGTCGCCCTTCTGGGTGTCGTCGATCAGCTTGTTCAGCGCATCCAGAATCCCCTGCCGGGTCGCGTCCTGGTCATGCAGCTCACGTATATCGGTGAAGCCGTAGGTGTGTTCCAGCAGCGCGTGCATCGCCGCCACATCGGTCGGCGGTCCCTGCAGACTGTGCCACGAGGCATTCGGCGCAAATCGGCTATCCAGGCTGTGCCCGGTGCCCTCGCTTGGCAGCGCCGTGCCCTTGGGCGGCGCATAAGTCGCGATTCCGATCAGCAATGCGTGATTCGTCGCGCGACTCTCCGCGAATAGAGAAGTTGTCGGACTTGCTGCCAGCAAGAGAAAGAGGGAAGCGCAAACACAGGCGGTCAGGTGGGTCTGGGGAGCTTTCTTGCCGAACATGGGGAAACTCCTGCTTGCCGAAGAGGAACCAAAGATATCACATCAGGGCAGACGTGAAATCCTGAAAATTGTTTCGGTTTCCGGCAAATTAACCTGCGATCGCCCGAATTCACGGCAATTCCTTAAGGCCGCCTCATGGTTTCGCGACCGTTGCGGCAGTCTTTGCCTTGAGCAGCTTGATCGAAACAGTGCTCGTCTCTGCCGACACATGCAGCTTCAAGGTTCCAGTCCGGCCATTGCCCGTCACGTCGATTTCGTAGTTGTCGGGTCCAACCTCCACCTTGCAGTCCCCCGTCGAGCCCGTAAAGCACGTTCCCGCAAGGGAGCCGTTGGTGTTCTTCACCACAACGTGCGCATTCTCCACCGTTTTCCCCCTCATCAGCACCCGTACCGTGAGTGGAGAACCCGATCCGCGCACCCCCGCCGTTTCGTCGGGATCGATAGGCTTCGAAGGCTTCTTCTTCGGAGCGGTTTGGGGCGGAGTTGTCTGGCCGGTGGGTTGAGTGCTTTGAGTCGACGGTGCCTGCGCCCACGCGAAAATGCTCGCAGGCATCGCGGCCAGGGCGCAAAGCAACACCAATCGCTTTCCGCAAGCTGATCTCATGATTGACCTCCTACTGCGTTTCGACGGCTGTCTTGTCTGCGTCCCGCTTCGTGTGCTGGCGCTTCAGGTTCTGAAACTCGTGCCAGAGCTTGATCAGTTCCTCTCCTAGAGTGTGAAACACAATCATCATCAGGGGAATAAGAAAATCGAGGAAAAGCCCCAGATCCTGCAGCAGAGTGTACGTCAGAAGCACGCTGAGAACGAGCCCGATGGCGAAGGCAGCCCACTTCCACAGCGTATGAATCTCCAGCAACCCGATCAGGGCGAGAGCCAGAACCAGCCCGATTTCAATCATTTCTGCAGTGGAATTCGAGACTGGCGCGAACGTCCCCGTTCGGTCCAGCATGGCCTCAACGTAATTGGCGTGCAGCATCACGCCCGGCTCTATGCCGCCGGGAGAATTGTGCTGATCCACCAGCGGGCCCACGCCATAGGCATTTGCGTGCCACTTTGCCCCTACAAACACCAGCTTGTCGGCCAGCTGATCCTTCAGCGCGGCCAGGTCCGTTTTCATGATCTGGTTGCCGCTGAAGATGAACTGCCGCCCGTTCTTCGGGGCAAAATCTGCTTCCGTCAGGTACTCGGAAAACCGGAAACCCTGCCCGCTATTCGCAGTGGCTTCCGCCTTTGCCGTCGGGTCGGCAATCCCCGTCACCGCCAGCGACATTGAGTCCAGCTGGCCGCCATTCGCCAGGGAGAGCGTTCCAGCAATCTGCCGCATGTCGAAGGGAAGCTGAATGTATCCGCGAATCACGCACGGCAACTGCGGCAGCTTTGCAGTGTAGATTGACGGCATCTCTGCATAGCCGTCATCCCCAAACTGGATAGAGGAGGCCAGCACCACGTGGTGGCCCGCCGCGCACATGCGCCCGATCGCGGCCACAAGCTTAGCATCCTCGGCCTTATAGTCCTCGAATTCAAAATTCGCGTCGTCGGGATGCGGCGAGCGCAGGTCCATATCGAGCGCCACCGTGTTCACACCCAGCGCATCGAGTTTGTCCAGCAGATCGGCCAGGACGTCGCGCTTGAGCGGAGTGCGCGACTGGTAGGAATCGCCCCAATAGTCGTCGTCGTTCAGCAGCACCAGGGCCGTGCGCTTGGGATAGAGTTCCGACCGGTCCCGCATCATCAACTGGCGGTGGTAGAGCGAATAGCGAACCTGCGTCAGCCAGGGCGCGTCGTTCAGCACATGTCCCAGCAGGCCCCCGGCCGTGAGAATCAACGCAAAGCGCAGCCAGTGCCACCATCCTTTGCGCGTGAATGGGCGAAATATGTTGCGAATGCGGTCGGCCATCGACATGGATTTGCTTAGCTCTCTTGGAAAACGCTATCGGTCGAGGCTAAGCGATGGCGGCTGGTTTTACAAGCCGCTTATACTTCCACGGTCGCCCGCGATGCGCGGAACAGCTCGCGTCCTTGCGCCAGCGCGTGCTGGTCAAGCTCAACCAGGTCGCTTTAAAAGAACAATAGCGAGGTAGCCGGGGAGAAGGAAGCCTGCGAGCGGAATAAGGAGGAGGGGATTCTGCGCCAGCAGAAAGAGAAATCAAATACTGGCTCCGAACAGCACAGCGGAGCGCCAAGCGGCGGACCGGTTGATGTGAGATACGATGGCAGCGGCCATGCCGAAGACGACAAATTGAGATGAAGCCGAATCCATGGTCATTTTCCGTGCTCCAATGCGAACTGAGAACGGCGGTTCGCTGCGAGTGCAGAGAATTTGACGCCGGTCAGCTCTTTGGCCATCATTTCGGAAATAGCGGCGCTCCCGGGTGCATTCGGGTGGCCATCCACTGCGAAGTAGTATTGCTCAGCGTTGGGTAGATGGTGGAAGTAAGGCGAGACGTCCAAAAAGGTTCCGTCATGGCTCGTTACGATGGTGCGAATCTCGTCGCCAAGCTTGTACGGGTCGAGGCTATCCGGCCATTCGCCCATGGATATCAACGCCGCTTGAACGTGATTTGGCACAAGCACAACCACCAAGGGCACATTCGCAGCATTGGCGCGTTCCTGGATTAGCGCGTCATCCCGATCAAATTCCTGCAGCAGCAGTTTCCATTGGGCGCTGGGCTGCACTTTCAGGTAATCGGATTTGAGGTCCTCTCCCATCAGGGTTGAATGCAGAAACTGACTCAGGCTCTCATTGAGGCAATGGAGCAAAAGCACTCCCAGCGAGGTTCGCAGGAGCTGCGCATTGAGATGATGCGCTACCCCGGAAAACGGTCCCGCTTTGTATGCTTCCTGTGCACGTATCCATTCCTTCCTTAAAGTGCCCATTTTCTCCGGAGGGATCCTAATATCGGGATCTGGCAGCGGCTGCGTGAAGATATCGTATGGTGTTAACAGCCAGACGATCATGTCCGGTTTGGGTTCGAGGACCTCTTGAAACCGAAGCGTCACGGCTTCCGGCTCCATCGTGATCATGCCCTCGTTGTAAACCTCAACTGTGTGCCCGGTCAGGCGTGAAATATCCTCCGGCAGCCGGGATGCAATGGTCTGATTCTCAGGCAGTCCGGTTCCCATTGGTACCGATGAACCAACGAGCACAATCCGGTAGGCGCCGGGCGGCTTCGAATGGCAATCAAGTCTCGTGCGATGCCCACAATTGTTGATCCTGAATTCAACAAGTTGCGAATCACGCCTCTGCTCCCAGAACACGGAATTTGGGATCGCCCTCGATCCGGCCTCTGGATGACTCTGATCGAAAGGGCTCATGTCTGCATCAACGAAGTATCGCGTCTGGGGGTAGATCCTTCTTGCAACGGCCGTGGCTGACGCGGCAATGCAACAGATCGTCAAGAGCCCAAGCCCGGGCAACAAAAACCAATCCCGGAGCGGCAGCTTTGAATTGCCTGGGGTTGCGAATTCGTCTTCAGCAAAATCTGTCAAACTGTCAATTTCTCCTTTGCCAAAGTCCTCCGTACGAGACGACTTTCGTCGGCGCGCTCTCCGGCTCCGCGCTATCGACGAGGAGTTCCCAGCGCGTCAGGCCGGACCTCTCCTCGTCAATCTTTGTAAATCCGAGCTTGCCATAGTGGTCGACGACCAGCTTGTTCTTCTCTGTCGGGCGAAAAGTCCCGATGATTTTCTGGATCCTCACTGCTCGCGCGTGCTGAAGCACTTCGCGAAGCACCATGTGCTCCACTCTGCGGCCCAGCACGCGGCAACTCATAAGCCAGGTGTCGATCTCCCACGTTGCGGGCGAATGGTTGGATTATGGCTCGTACCCGGGCGACGATCGACATAAGCTCGCTGAACGCTCTTTTGAAGAGCGGAGATAGGTCGAGGCTATAGCGAAGTCGGCGGGTTTGACAACCCTCTCATGCTTTCAGGGTTGCCCGCGATGCGCGAAACAGCGCACGTCCTCGCGCCAATGCGTGCTGGTCAAGCTCAACCAGCTTTGGCTTCTTCACCAGCCGCCGCAACGCAGCGTCGATGTTGGCCTGCGGCAGGCTCTGGACAATCTCCAGCATCGCACCCAGCATGATCATGTTCGCCATCCGCGGGTCGCCGAGGTCATTGGCAATCTGCGCAAAGGGAAGGGCCACGACCTGTAGGTCCGCGCGCTTGCACTCCTCGGGGAAGGCGTCTCCGTTATAGATGACCCATCCTCCCGGGCGCACGCTCGCGTCGAACTTCCGCAGCGAAGGCTCGTTCATCGCGATCAGCACGTTGGGCGCGGTCACCAGCGGCGAGTCGATCGACTCGCTGGCGATCCGCACCTGGCAGTTCGACGTTCCCGAGCGCATCTCCGGTCCATACGAAGGCAGCCACGAAACCTCAAGCCCTGCGTCGAGCCCGGCCTCGGCCAGCACCTCACCCAGCAGCAGAACCCCCTGGCCCCCAAAGCCGGCTACGCGTACCTGCAGGTCCACGTCTTTGGCCGCAGCGACAACCTCGCCCGGCCGCGCGTCTCCGTCGCTCTCGATCTCCAGAATTCGCGGCAGCTCCTCAAGCGCCGGAGCGGCCTTGGCCGCCGGCCGCGCCTGCGCCTGCTGCGTGCGGTCGCAGAAGACGCCCAGCGGGAACGTCTTTTCCATTGTGTCGCGCACCCACCGCTGCGCCTCCACCGGCGTCATCTTCCAGATGGTCGGGCAGGGCGAAAGGACCTCAATCAAAGAGAATCCCAGCCCGCGCGCCTGGTTCTCCACCGCGCGCTTGATGGCCCGTGCCGCCCCGGCAATCTGCTTGTTGTCGCCCAGTCCAACGCGCTCAATATAGACCGGCGCCTCCAGCGTGGCCAGCAGCTCGCTCACGTGCAGCGGGTAGCCCTCGTTGATGGGGTCGCGCCCGTTGGGGCAAGTCGTACTTGTCTGCCCCAGCAGCGTGGTTGGCGCAAACTGCCCACCCGTCATGCTGTAGATGGCGTTGTTCACAAAGATCACGGTAATGTTTTCGCCGCGATTCGCCGCATGTAAGATCTCTGCCGAGCCGATCGCCGCCAGATCGCCGTCGCCCTGGTAGCTGATGACGATGCTCTCCGGCCGGCTGCGCTTCACGGCTGTGGCCACCGCGGGCGCTCGCCCGTGCGCCGCCTGAATGTTGCCCACATCGAAGTAGTAGTAGGCAAACACCCCGCATCCCACCGGGCTGATCAGGATGGTCCGATCCTGGATCTCCAGCGAGTCAATGGCCTGGGCCAGCATCTTGTGGATGTTGCCGTGCCCGCATCCGGGGCAGTAGTGCGTCTGGTGCTGCAGCTCGGGCTTGCGCGCGTAGGTCGAATAGAAGGACTGGGCCCTTGAGTGGGTCACCTCGTATTCAGAAATCACAGGGCTAGACATGGGCCACCTGCTCCTCTTCCGGCTGCGTCACCGGCCGGTGTTTCCGCGCCAGCTTCCTCACCATCGCCAGCACCTCGTCGTGCGACGGAACGTTTCCGCCCATGCGGTTCAGGAACTCAACCGGCCGCGCGCCGTTAATTGCCAGCCTTACGTCTTCCACCATCTGGCCGTTGCTCATCTCCACCACCAGGAAGACCCGCGCCCGCTCTGCCAGGCACTGCAACTGCGTCGCCGGGAAAGGTGAAAGCGTAATCGGCCGCAACAACCCCACGGGCAACCCCTCGGCACGCGCCTCCACGGTCACCGCCTTCAGGATGCGCCCCACAATGCCATAGCCCACCAGGACAATCTCCGCGTCCTCGGCATACCAGCCTTCGGCCCGCGTCTCCAACTGCTGCGCGCGGCGAAACTTCGCTTCGAGACTCCGCAGGTGTATTTCCATGTCGTTGAAGTCCATGTGCAGCGAGGTGACCAGATTGCCGCGCGACTGCGCATTCCCGGTCACCGCCCAATCGGGCACGTGGGTCGCGTCCGCAGCCTGCGGAAACTCCACCGGCTCCATCATCTGGCCCACAAATCCATCCGCCAGCAGCATTACCGGCGAGCGGTACCGGTCCGCCAGCTCAAAGGCCAGCGCGGTCAGGTCGGCCATCTCCTGTGCGGAGTGCGGCGCCAGCACGATCGTGCGATAACTGCCATTGCCTCCGCCCTTTACCACCTGGTTGTAGTCGCTCTGCTCCGCCCCGAGGTTGCCTAGCCCCGGCCCTACGCGGCTGATATCCGCAATCACGCACGGCAGTTCCGCCGCAGCCATATAGCTGATGCCTTCCTGCATCAGGCTGATCCCCGGCCCGCTCGACGCTGTCATGCAGCGCACGCCCGCCGACGATGCGCCGTAGAGCATGTTGATCGCCGCAACCTCGCTCTCCGCCTGCAGAAACACCCCTCCCGCCTGCGGCATATAGAGCGCCGCAGCTTCGGCTATCTCGCTCGCCGGAGTAATCGGATACCCGTAGAACGCGCGGCACCCAGCCAGGATGGCGCTCCGCACAATCGCTTCGTTGCCCTTCATCAGTTGTTTGCGCATCAGCTTGCCCTCGCAACACTGCCAATCGCAGCGGACCCAGTCCGCACGGCCCCGGCCCGACCAGCCCCAGTCCGAACGGCGCCCGCCTGCCCCTCACCGGCCTTTATCAGCCGCATCACCGTAATCGCGCCCGGCTCGGGGCAAACCAGGAAGCAGATCCCGCATCCCGTGCACCCAGACCCCGCATAACTCGCCGGTCGGTAGCCATAGTGGTTCAGCTGTTCGCTCAACCGGATGACCTTGGGCGGGCAGGCCTCCGCGCAAAGTCCGCACCCCTTGCACTCGTTCTGGTCCACGCGCAGCAGGCCCCGGTCTCGCTCTCCGTTCCCCGCCTTTGCGTTCCCGTTGTCTGCTTTGGCGTTCCCGGCACTCTGTATTTCGCTTTTGGTTTCGATTCGATCTTCCATAACGTGCTCCCGGCCTCATCCGGCCAGATTCGCCGCTTTGCCCGGCCCGCGAAGCGCCCACTGTGCAGGCGCAGTTCTAACGAGTGGCCCGAACTAGACTCTTCCAAGCACGACGGATTTGCTGTGATCGGTATCACCCGGACCGGAGCGCTCCCTCAAAGGCGAACGGACGGAAGGGATCTTGGCCCATGGTTATCCGGGGTTGAAATCAGCAGGGCTTTAGGATGTGGAGTGGTCGCGTGAGTCGGGCTACACGGCGCTCAAGCAAAGGATCTTTGCGAGCACCTAGCGAGCTACTGCTGCATGCAATGCCGAGCGCCTAGCGAGAGATTCCTGCATGGAATGCTGGCGGAGAGAGGGGGATTCGAACCCCCGGTACAGCTTTTGACCGTACAACGGTTTAGCAAACCGCCGCCTTCAGCCACTCGGCCATCTCTCCGCGCTGCTGGGATTATACCGGAACCCGAGCTTGTGGCGCGGGCGATGGCCGCAAACGTCAGCAAGGAACCAGGAATTCACACTTGGACTCGGCAGGCTGGTAGCGGGCTTGAGACCGGGCGGGGCTGTTGACCGCGGACCACTTTCTTCTTTGTTCGCGAGCCCAGGGTTGTTAGATTCGGGGTCATGCCCATGGCCCTCACCTCCACACAGCGCAAGATGCGCTTTCTGCCGCTGGTGGCCGCCACCTACTTCATGGTCTCGGGTGGCCCCTACGGCATCGAGGACATTCTGGGCGGTGCGGGGTTCCTGTGGGCCATCGTCATTCTGCTCCTGCTCCCGCTCATCTGGTCGCTGCCCACGGCGCTGATGATCGGCGAGCTGGCCAGCGCGATTCCCGCAGACGGGGGCTTTTACGTCTGGGTGCGCCGCGGACTGGGGCCTTTCTGGGGCTATCAGGAGGGCTGGCTATCGCTCGCTGCCAGCGTCTTCGACATGGCCATCTACCCGGCCATCTTCGTCTCCTATCTGGGCAAACTCGCCCCCGCCCTCACCCAGGGTGGCCGCGGCTACTGTTGGGCGCTTGCCGTCGTTGTGGTCTGTTCGCTTTGGAATCTGCGCGGAGCGCCCGCCGTCGGCCGGGATTCCGTCTGGCTCTTCGTCCTGCTGCTCGCGCCCTTCGTGGTCTTTGTCGTTCTCGGCCTCCGTCATGGCCTCCTGCATCATCCTGCCGTCCAGTGGAGCCGCCCCGCTTCCGATGCCGGCTTCTCCACCGCGGTTTTGGTGGCCATGTGGAACTACATGGGCTGGGACAACGCCTCAACGGTCGCGCGCGACGTCGAGAATCCCCAGCGCACCTATCCACGCGCGATGATCGCGTCCACCGCCCTGGTGACCTTCACCTACATCCTGCCCCTGGCCGCAATGGCGTTTGCCGGCCTCTCCGTCCGGACCTTTTCTACTGGCGACTGGACCACCGCGGCCGAATCCCTGGGCGGTCCCGCGCTCGGAGTGGCCGTCGTAGCCGGCGGAGCGATCTCCGGCATTGGCATGTTCAATGCGCTGGTGATGAGCTATACCCGCCTGCCCATGGCGATGGCGGAGGAGGGAATGCTTCCGCGCTTCGTCGCCTGGCGCAACCGCCGCGGCGTGCCCTGGGTCAGCGTCGTCCTCTGCGGCATGGCGTGGGCACTCGCGCTCAAGCTTCCCTTCGAGCGGCTGATCTCCATCGACCTCATCCTCTACGGATCCAGCTTGCTTCTCGAGTTTGTCGCCCTTGCTGCGCTGCGCCTTCGCGAACCCGGGCTGGTCCGGCCCTTCAGAGCGGGCAGCTTTCCGGTCGCCTGCCTCCTTGGGGTGGGGCCGGCCGGCCTCATTGCCTATGCGCTTTATGCCTCCCGCAACGAGAAGCTCATCGAACCTGGGAGTGGGTCCGGCAGCGAGATTGGCAGCTACTTCGGCAGTTGGCTGGGCTCCGTTCAC
>CAYWSR010000060.1:0-23514 GCA_964460385.1 uncultured Occallatibacter sp.
GGAGTGCAGATGATTCCGGCCTATTCGCCGCAGGCGCGGGGCCGCTCGGAGCGCAACTTCGGCACCTGGCAGGAACGGTTGCCGCAGGAGCTGAGACTGCGCGAAATCACCACCCTGGCGGCGGCCAACGTCTTTCTCGCCGAACACTCTGTGGCCGAGTTCAACCGCCGCTTTCAGGTGCCTGCCGCGCAGCGCGGAACTGCATTCGTTCGTTGTCCGCGCAGGGAGCTGGACCTGGTCTTCTCGCTTCAGTTCGAGCGCGCGGTCAACAAGGACAACACCGTCAGCTTTCAGAACCTGCCCTTGCAGATCGAGCCGGTGCGATGGCGCGGAACCCTCGCCGGCTGCACCGTGGCGGTGCATCAGCACCTGGACGGAACTCTCACGCTAACTCACGGACCCCACCGGCTCGGACACTACACAGCGCAAGGTTCGCCGATCAACCAGAGCACTGCGCTGCCGGCCAGGGCCGTGGAAAAGACGCGGGGTGGAAAAGTCCAAAAGCCGACTTTCCCACCCCGCGACGGCGACTGGATGAATAATCAAACCGGACATTTCACTTGCTTTGAACACGAAGAGTGAGGCCCAGAACCCTGATTGGCCGCTTCTCGGAAGGGACTCTGCATTTGGGCGCCCAGGCCTCGCGTTGGAGACCTGGGAATCCGTTAGCCACGACCGTCCGACTTGCCAAGACCGAGCTGAGGGCTGACGGCCGAAAGCTGCTAGGCGGCGGTTGCCGCGACGGTGCTGACGCGGAAGCGCTTCATCGAGACTGCGAGCGTGCGCTCGATCTTGCGCAGGTCGCCGCGCTCCGCTGAGGAGGCGAAGGTGGACGCGATGCCCGATGCCGATGCGCGTCCGGTGCGGCCGATGCGGTGGACAAAGTCCTCGGCCATCTTGGGCATGTCGAAGTTGACCACGTGGGCAATGTGGGCCACGTCGATACCGCGGGCGGCAACGTCGGTGGCGACGAGTACGCGGTGACGGCCCTCGGAGAAGCTGCGCAGAGCCTGGTTGCGCTGCGACTGGGTGCGGTCGCTGTGAATCTGCGTTGCGGAGAAGCCGCCCCGGGCCAGCCGACGAGCCACGCGATCGGCACCGTGCTTGGTGCGGACGAAGACCAGGAAGCTGCCCTGCTCCTGATCGAGGAGGTGTTCGAGAAGCTCCTGCTTCTTGTCGGGCTCGACCTCGAAGGTGCGCAGCTCGACGTTCTCGGCGGGCTTGAGCACCGAGCCGATCTCGATGCGGACGGGGTTGGTGAGATATTTCCGCGCCACTTCTTTGACCGCGCCCTCGAGCGTGGCGGAGTAGCAGAGCGTCTGCCGGCCGGCGGGCAGCGTGGTAGCGATGCGCGCGATGGCCGGCTGGAAGCCCATATCGAGCATACGATCAACTTCGTCGAGCACCAAGATCCTCACCGTTTCGAGACGGACCAGCTTGCGCTTGAGGAAGTCCTCAAGGCGGCCGGGCGTGGCAACGATGAGCTGCGCGCCGCGGCGGATGGCCTGGAGCTGAGAGCCCTCGTTGAGCCCGCCGACTACGAGCGCAGCGGTTTGCGTCGGGCTGGTGCGGACGGCACGGAAGGCCGTCTCGACCTGGATGGCCAGCTCGCGGGTGGGCAGGACAATCAATGCCTGGGCGCCTTTGATGTCGCGCTTGTTGAGCTGCTCGATGATCGGGATCAGGAAGCTGAGCGTCTTGCCGGTGCCTGTTGCGGCGGTGGCCAGAACGTCGCGGCCCTCGAGGGCGGGAGGAATTGCGGCGGCCTGGACGGGCGTGGGGGTGGTGAACTTGTTGGCGTTGAGCCGCGCCATGAGCGGCGCGGAGATGGCAAACTGTGAGAATTGAGAATCCAAAATAGTCTTTTCCTATTGATTCCGTGAGCGGCGGAGCTTTCCGCGGCCTGCAATCGGAACCGGGTCATGAGGCGAACACACCCGTAATGCGAGAGACGCGGGGCGCGAGCCTGCTTAATGATCTATGCGTAAGGGAGAACCGAAGAAAACGTCCCTGGGACTGGCCTTTGGATCACTCTTCTAAAAAGTGCCGGAGGCCCGGAGCTGCCACACGCTAACCGTACGCCAGGCGGCACGTTGCCGGCCGGCCCCCTGCTCCCAAGCGATCCGAATTCGGATCACATCTCCCGGAATCGTTCCTTCGCTTGCCGGGCGCCAGTCCATTCAAGGAGGCACGTCACGGAATCGCTGGAACCTTTGCCTCGGACCAAAACTTCACAGTCCAATGCCAAGTCACCGGGTAAGGAGACTTATAGGGTTACGCTGTAGGGGCTTGGGGGAAAATCTGTGCCAGGCAAACTTGCCGACTGGGGAGAATTGAAACCAGAAGGCAAACCGCTGCTCACGGCCAAATCACTGAGCGCACATTCAGTGTAGCACAGACGTTGATTCATCACTGAAGTCGCAACCAACCGTGAAGCGCAGTGCAGCGCAAATCTCGCTCATCCGAGCCGAGCTTAGCTGCGCAACCCGCTTTCCCAGCCGTGCAAGTGGAACAGTGGCGATATTGTGGAGGTTCACCACGCAAGGCGCTTTCATTCCATCCGCTTCATCAAGCACGACCTCTGATGGCACACCCCGAATGCTCGAAGTGATCGGAGCGACGGTTACGGTTGCCAAGTACTTGACAGCGCTGTTTCGGGTCATCACCACGACCGGCCTCTTCTTGTCGGGAGGAAGAAAGGTGCAGATCCGCACCTCTCCACGGGCTAGTCTTCCGGCCATGCCGCTACGCCCTCCCACATATGCCCCTCATCAGGGGTTTGCGGCCTAGCCAGGTAGCCCGCGCGATCACGCTCTTCTTGTGCGCGAATTTCAAGTCTGCGTAAGTGCTCGCGCAGCGCATCGCGCACCAGTGCGGAGCGGTTGCGCTTCAGTTTCTTCGCGGCCCGATCCGCAGCCTGCAACAGCTCTTTTTCGAGCACAATCTGGACGGTTTCCATATGTGGACTCCAGTCCACAGTATACTCAACAGTGCTCAAAGCAGTGAAGACCGACCGCCGGGACCCTGAACCCTGGGGCGCCCGGCAAAGTGACTTGCGCTGCCGGAGATGCGGTTCGGAACGGGCCTAGCGTAGCTTGATATCCCGAAGCAGCATGCTGCTCACGATGTGAGCATTCTCCACACGCTTTTCGATGACCTTCTGCTCGGCGGAGGGGTCGCCATATTGCTTCATCCGGAGCTCGTACACCTTGTCGGGCAAGCCATCCAGAGCCGCCATGTTCTTGTAGACGATGGAGTAGCCGATGTCCCAATCCTCGGGGCCCGAGGTGGTGCTGTTGAGGAAAATCTGGTAGTCGACGATCAGGCCAGCGGCCTTCTCAGCGTCCCACAAGGGGACCACGTTCTTCTTGAAGTCGGCAAAGAACGCGTCAGAGTGGCCGGGGAGAGTGTGGATCAGCACGACGCGCTCCACGGGACCTTGTTCGTAGGGAACCTGAGCCTTAGCGGTTGTTGCAGCCGTGAGCGTCAGAGCCAGTGCGGCCAGTGCATAGCAAAAAACCTTCTTCATCTTGAAAACCTCCTGATTTGATTGGGGATACTTTCCGGTTGTACCGGGCCAAAGCACCGCAGTCAACACAATTCGTGCTGTAACCCCATGAATATCAAGGGGTTTTCGCACGAGGAAAGATAGACGCGAGTAAGGTCGTGCCCTGATATGAGGCTGTAGGGGAGGAGTCGCGGGCCTGGACGCTTATTCGCCGATTCGGTGCATACGCGCGTCGGGCAGGCCCATGAGGCGCTTGCGGCGGAGGATGTCGTCGATCTTGTCGTCGGGAATGAGGTCGAGGGGTTGGCCAATCTGCAGGGCGATCAGGTAGGTCTTGCAGTAGGTGTCGATGATCTCGCAGAGCCACTCGGCATGGGTGGCGGAGTCGGACCAGCAGACGACGCCGTGGTTCTTGAGCAGGATGGTGTTGTGATGCCCGACGAAGGGCAGGACGGTTTCGGCGAAGGCCTGAGTTCCGGGGGTTTCGTAGGGGGCGATGGCGGCAGGGCCGATGAAGACCTCGTACTCGGGGAGGTAGCCGTTGGGCGGGACCGTGCCGGTGATGGCGAATGCCGTGGCGTAGGGCGGATGGCAGTGGACGACGGCGCGGGCCCTGGGGTTGGCTTTGAAGATTTCAAGGTGGAGCAGGAGCTCGCTGGTTAGGTCGCGGTCGCCAACGAGGATTTTGCCGTTCAGATCGGAGAGGCAGATATCGGCCGGCTCGAGATCGGTCTTACTGACCAAAGTGGGCGTGCACAGCAGATAGTCCTTGCCGATGCGGACGCTGATATTTCCGCCGTTGCCATCGACGTACTGGCGCTCCCAGAGCTTGCGGCCGACGCGGATAATCTCAGCGCGAATGGCTGTGGCCAGAGCAGAGCTGGCAGCGGCGAGCGGGGAGTCGAAGGCGGGCTCCTCGATGGGAGTGGCCAACTGTTTTTGCTTCATCCAATCCTGCTTTATCTCAGGCGGCTTTGTCTGGGCTTCCGCTTTCCATGCCCCTTCAAGGGGAACCGCGATCTGCTGCATTCTTTACCTCACACGCGCTGCGCAGAGAGGGTGCCTGATCGAGCACCCGTCTGCCTGCATTATAGCGAGGGGCAAGCCGCGGGCTGCGTGATTGGAGTCACGACCCAGGGTCCAGGGTGTAGGGTCTGAGGTCGGCGCTTAGTCCATTTTCACGAGCTGCCGCTGCAAGGCTTCCAGCGTCTGCCCCTTGGTCTCGGGGTAAACGAAGAGCACAACGAAGAACTGCACCACGGTCATGGCGGCGAAGAAGACGAAGGGTGCGGCGGTGGACAGGTCGTTGACAATGACGGGGAAGAGCATCGCGATGGCGGCGTTCATGCACCAGTGAGAGGCTGAGCCAAGGCCCTGGCCCTTGGAGCGAACGTGGGTGGGGAAGACTTCACCAATGTAGACCCAGATGACCGCACCCTGGCTCACGGAGAAGAAGGCGATGTAGGTGATGAGTGCGAAGACGAGCAATTCGCGGTGAGTATTTGTGGCGAAGATCCAGGCGACGGCGGCGAGGCAGGTTGCGGTGCCGGCTGCGCCAATGAGCAGTAGGGTCTTGCGGCCGAGCTTGTCGATGAAGCTCATGCCGACCACGGTGAAGATGAGGTTGGTGAGGCCGATGGCGATGGCCTTCTGGTCGCCGGAGAGCTGGCTGTAGCCGGCGGCCTGGAAGATGGGGTTGAGGTAGTAAAGGATGGCGTTGATGCCGGCGAGCTGATTGAAAGCGCCGATGGAGATGGCGAGGAAGAGCGGGTAGCGGTACTTCCAACGGAATACTGGCTCGTGGGCGGAGGCGTGCTCTTCAGCAAGTGCGGCGCGGATGTCGGCGAGCTCGGCCTTGGGATCGGGGTCGCCCATCATCTTGAGGACCGAGAGAGCTTCGTCGATGCGTTCGCGGGAGGCTGACCAGCGGGGACTGCGTGGGATGCCGAAGAGAAGCGCCAGGAAACCGGCGGCGGGGAAGGCGGCGATGCCGACCTGCCAGCGCCACTCGGCTGCGCCGAGATTCATGAGGCGGATGAGGTAGTTGGAGGTGTAGGCAAGCACGATGCCGAAGACGACGTTGAACTGGAAGGTGGCGACGAGGCGGCCGCGCCATTTGGCGGGAGCAAGTTCGGCGATGTAGACGGGCCCGATAACAGAGGACGCGCCGATGCCAAGTCCGCCGATAAAACGAAAGACAAGAAACGGCGACCAGCCCCAGGCGAGGCCGCAGCCGACGGCGGAGACGATGTAGAGGACCGCTGTGATGCGGAGAGTTTCGCGCGAGCCGAGCCTCTGGCCGATGAAGCCGGCCGAGAGTGCCCCGATGACGGTGCCGACGAGGCCGATGCCGACTGTGAAACCCAACTGATGGGGGGTGAGCGCATAGAGCCGGACCAGCGCAGCGATAGCGCCGGAAATGACAACGGTGTCGAAGCCGAAGAGCAGGCCTCCAAGCGCGCCGGTGAGCGTAGCCCGAATGAGGTTGAAGTTGGGTCGCATCGTTCGCTTGTCCTCGATGTGCACCCATCCTACACAGCCGCCGCAAAGTGAGTAAACCCGCTGAAGGGACCGACTAGCTGCCTGCGCGGCGGGCTAGCCTTCGACTCTGCGATCGCCCGGCGAAACGGTAAGGATGCGGCAGCGCTGCTTGCCGGCAGCTTTCCAGGCCAGGGACATCTCGCTCTCAATGTAGACGCAATCGCCCGTATCCAGAACCTCGTGAATGCCACCGGATTCCAGTTCGAGTTTGCCTTCGAGCACGTAGATGAGGCGGCTCGCGGTGAGCTGGCTGTCGGTGGTTGTGGAACCGGCGCCGGCGGGAAACTCAATGACCTGCGCACGGAGGCGGGAGCGCTCTGAGGGCGCATGGAGAGGGATAAACTTGATCCTCTCGAGGCCGCGTTCGGTGCCCTGCAGATGAGCCTTGCGGGTGATGGAGAGCGTGTGGTGCGCGGGCTCGCCGAAGAAATAGCTCATGCCGACGCCGTAGACGCGGCCGATGGTGGCGAGCGTGGGCAGAGTGGGAATCATGCGGTCGGTTTCGAGCTTGGAGAGGAGCGCGGTGGAAAGACCGGTCTCAGCGGCGAGGCGCGAAAGGGTGAGGCGCTTCTGGGTGCGGAGAGAACGGAGCTTCAGCCCGAGGCAATAGGGCTCGAGAGACCACTTGGCGTACGAAACAGTTTTGACCATGCTCACCCTCCCTAACAGCACTCGCTTCGAAAGGACGGAGTATCCGTCGGCACCATTCTCGACCCTGGGACGAGGCAACAATCCTGAAGAATTCCTGAAAGTTTCCTCGCGCACCGGGCGAGCGGGTCCTCGGAATCACGATTTACCATTTGGAAAGGCCCCGGCTGTTGGCTCTGCAGCCACATTGCGGACGGCCTAAGCGATTGAACTTAACGAAGGAGCAAGACTATACCCATGTTCCGCAGCACGAATATTCGTACCCGCACGTTCCTGTTCGTTTTCGTAATCCTTGCGCTCATGTCCCATCCAGCACTCCGAGCCGACACTTTGGTGCTGAAGAACGGCGACCGGCTGACCGGTACGGCCGTCAAACTCGATGGCGGCAAGCTGACCTTCAAGACAGCCTATGCAGACCCAATTGCCATAGCCTGGGACCAGGTAGCCAACCTGAAGGTAGACAAGCCACTGGTGCTTCCGCAGGGCAAAGGCAATTTGAGTATTATCTCGATTGAACGGACGGATGCCGGGCTGTTGGTAACGACGGCGGCTGGGAATTCGACGATGGACGCTTCGGCGGTGACAGTACTGAGAACGCCAGCAGACCAGGCGGCCTATGAAGCGTCGCTGCGGCCCGGCTGGGGACATGCATGGACGGTGGCGGGGAATGCAAGCCTTGCGCTGGCCAAAGGCAACTCTGATACGGAGACGCTGGGCGTGGGAGTGACGGCGGTTCGTGCCACCAGGACCGACAAGACGTCGCTCTACTTCAATTCGCTGTATGGGCGCGACAACAAAGCGAGCCTCACCACGGCAAACACCACCGGCGGGGGGTTGCGCTACGACCACAACCTGAATCCGAAACTGTTTGCCTTTGGATCGGGGGATTTCCTGAACAATGGCTTGCAGGACCTGGACTTCCGCTCGACCCTGTCGGGTGGTTTCGGCTGGCATGCGCTTAAGGGCAAGACGCAAACCCTCGATGTGATGGGAGGCGTGGCGTGGACGCATGAAAACTACTCGGCGGTAACTACGAATGTGCCGATCACGCCGGCCTCAACGAACAGCTTTGCGGCGCTCAACCTGGGCGAGCAATACACCTGGAAGATAAGCGCATCGAGCTTGTTGACCGAACAGGCAAACTTCTTCCCCGACATGAACAACCTGGGACAGATCGAGTTGAACGTGAATTCGTCGTTCTCGACAAAGATTGCCAAGATGTTCAATTGGGTAACGACATTCAGCGACAACTACACGTCGTTTCCGCCGACGGGTACCCTCAATAACGATCTGGTCCTGACGACCGGGCTGGGAGTGACGCTGAACAGGAAGTAACTCAGGGGGATCGAGCCGGGTCTGGCTGTGCCGGCCCCGGCTCGGTGAGGAAATGGTTTCTGAGCGGAACTGTGTGGGTTGAGACTGCCTACGGGCCGTTCTTATGCTGAATTCGTGATCATTGAGCGGGAACTCCTGCCCCAACTGCACATAAGGACGGCATAAACGAAGATGGATTTGCCTTACGGTGGAGAAGTAGGGCTCTCTGAGGATCGGGCACCAATGCGCGGTTGTTGACGCCACGAAACTCAGTCAAACCAAATCAACAGAAATCTCTATTCAAGACCTCAGAATTCAATGAGATGCAACAAAACAGCTTAATTTATACTTTAGTAAACAAGTAACCTACTTTTTCAACAAGAAGAGCCTGAAAATCGGCAAGAGTACCTTGCTCTCGGTTCCATGGGGAGCGCATAATTGGCCTGTTCTTGTCGAAACCTGGGCCCCAAAAACTGAATCTGCGGGCACTTTCTTATCCGATTCGAAGGCAGACCCGGCATGCGGATTCTCTCGACCGATACATCGCCGCCATTCATTCAGTTCGAGTGGTATAACCTCGGCCAAACAATCAGGCTTGACCCCGAGGAACTTTATTGGATCGTGTTGATTTACCCTCCAGCGTGAATCCAGACGGCGAAACGTCCGCGCAGTTGTTTGGCGGATTTCGCCTCGAACGGGACGGCACGCTGTTTCGAGGAAACTCTACAGTTCACCTGACTCCGCGCGAATTGACGGCGCTGCGCATGCTGCTGGCGAAGCCAGGGCAGATTGTAGGCATTTCCGAGCTGAAGCAGGCGCTGTGGGGCGAGACGAATGTGACGGCAGAGAGCCTGCCCCGGTGCATTTCATCTCTGCGCGCGCGGCTGGAGCCGGAAGACTGCATCCAGACGATCTACAAGCGGGGCTACCGTTTGACGGCCGACGTGAAGAAGGCTGGCAGAGCGCATCGAGGGGAGCCTCGGCTAGCCATTCCGCCGTTTGTCACCGATCACGGAGTTCCGTCGCATCTGGGACCGGCGATCGCCGAAGAGACGATAGCCCGGCTGAGCAACGCGCATGCGGCGGGGGTGCAGGTGCTTGCACGAGACTCCTGCTTTGCCCTGGCCAAGCGCGGGCTGGCGGCCATTGAGCTGGGGCGGACACTGCAAGCCGACCTGGTTTTGACCGGAACCATTAGGACTCTTCCCTGCCACTTCCGCTTCCGAGTGGAAATGATCCGCGTGGACGACGGCATACAGATTTGGGTGGAAGACATGCTGGTGGATCGCGAGCGGAGTGTGGCGCTTGACGCGGAGCTGGTGGAACGGCTCATTTTCCGGCTCGCTGTTCCGAAGTTGGAGGAGCGACAAGAGCATCTGGCAGGAGGGCGCAGAACTCCCGACGAACGTTTACCGGCGGAGCAAAGGACCTGGGCAGAAGAAGGAGCAGGCGAGAGAGGCTGGACGGGTTCGGGCGGCTTGTCGATCGCTGCGTCCTCGTCGGGCTCCGCGGCGCGAAGCACGCACAACCAGGAGGCGTATGAGTCATTCCTGCATGGCCGTCACGAGTGGCAGACGATGGAGCGGCACCGGATGCAGGGCGGTCTGCAGAAGCTGACGCGGGCCGCGGAATTGGACCCTACGCTGATTGCCGCCAAAGTGGAGCTGGCTAACCTGTGTGTCACGCAGGCATTCTACGGCTACATGGCGCCGGCAACGGCGGCCAACCTGGTCCATGCCACGACTGACACAATTCCCGATCTGCCGCAGACGGCGCCAGGAATTCTGCCGGCGATGGGTTGGATCAACTTTCATTTCAATCGGAACCTGGTCGGAGCCCTTTGGGCGTTTTCGGCGTCAGAGGGTTTGCCGCACGATCCGTGGACGACGCGCGTGCGAGCGATGTTTGCGCTCAGCCGCCGCCGGTTTGCCGAGGCGATCGCACTCTTGAAGACGGCTCTCGAGATCGATCCGTATTCTCCATGGCTCTCAAGCCGCCTGGCCCTGGCTTACCACCTGGATGGACAGGCGGATGGGAGCGTGGAACAGATCAAGCAAGTGATCTCGCTGTTTCCCGGGCACGAGGGTTCGAATATCTACGGGGCGATCATCCTGGCCTACAACGGGGAAACAGCAAATGCGGTGGAGCTTGCGGAGGACCTGGAGCGCAGGCTTCCCTACCTGGATATTGCAAGTTCAGTTCATGCATACGCTCTGGCGTGTGCGGGCCGAGCCGCGGAGTCGCGGGCTGTGCTCGAACGGCTTGACTGGCTCAGCCGTGAGCGCTATGTGCTAAGGACGATGAACGTGGCGGCGCTGGTGGTGCTCGATGATCCGGAGGCAGCAATCGCGGAACTGCGGAGATCCGCGGAGATACGTTGCCCGTGGTTCTTTCAGATGCTTGCCGACCCGCGGCTGAAGCCGCTGCACGTGCATCCGGAATTCGTTGAACTGGAAGCAATTCTTCCCCGGATGGAGGCAGTCGCCGCTGAGTTGGAAAAGGACGTCTAGACTTGGTCTCGGAAAGCCGAGACGAGGCCTCAGCGCGTTCCGGCAGCCTTGACCACCTGAATCACAGCATCGAAAGCAGGCTTGGGCTTGCCTTCGCGATCGAAGAGCAACGGATAGCTGGTGCGTCCGCGGACCGGCCAATTGTTGAGCCATGAGTCGCTATCGCTGACACCCCAGAACGTGACCCGGTTGATCACGTCGGCGTGCTTGACGTAGACGGCGAAGAGGTCGGCATAGCGGTGGGCGAGTGCCTGCTGTTGGGCGTCAGGCAATGCGTCAGGCCAGGGGTTGAGCTTGGGGTCGGCTTTGATGTTGTACCCGACTTCGGCGGTGTTGGATCTGGCCCCACGGGGAAGGACATCGACATCGAGTTCGGTGATGGCGACTTTGACGCCGAGTTTGCCGAAGGCGGCGATCGTCTCGTCCTCCTGCTGCGCCGACGGCCATTGAAGACCGTCGTGGCCTTGAATGCCAACCGTGGTGATGGGAATGCCGGCGGCCTGCAGCTTGCGGACGAGCGCAATTGCGCCGTTGCGCTTGGGCTCCATCTCAAGAGAGTAGTCGTTGTAGTTGAGTTGCGCCTGCGGATCGGCCTCATGGGCAAACTGGAAGGCCTTGACGATGAAGTCGTCGCCGATGATCTTGAGCCAGGGCGACTGGCGAAGCGTTCCGTCGTTGTTCAGGGCTTCGTTGACGACATCCCAAGCCTGGACCCTGCCTTTGTAGCGGCCAACGACCGTGGCGATGTGATCGTGCATGCGCTTGAGCAGAGTCTCGCGATCGACCGGGTTGCCATGCTCATCCTGGAAGACCCAGGCGGGGGTTTGGGCGTGCCAGACCAGCGTGTGACCGACGATGAACATGTGGTTCTTTTCGCCGAGGGCAACGTACTTGTCGGGCAGATCGAAGGAGTACTGATTGGGCGCGGGGTGTACGCGTTCCCACTTGAGGACGTTTTCGGGAGAGATGGAATCGAAGTTCGTGGCGAGAAGTTCATCGCCGCGCGCGTCGCGACCGGTGATCTCGGCTTCGTTGATAGCGGCGCCGATGTGAAACAGGCCGTGATAGGCGCCCTTGAGCGTGATCGGAGCCTCTGCAATAGATAGGAAGCCGGTTAAGAGAAGCGCGGCGAAGATAAACGACCTGGGGCGGGGCAAAGCGAACTCTCCTTGAAAGCGGCGGTGCAATCGTGACATCGCAAGCGAGGCTTCACGCGCTCGCTTCCCCCAACAATTCGAACCTACTCGACCAGGGGCCAGGCGGGGAATGCCTGCACCCAAGAGATTACACCTTGATGGAGTTCAAGCGGAATAGCCCTTACGGCGCTCGGCCAGATCGTGAGAGATGGTCAAGTTGAGCTTCATGCTGATGCCGTAGAAGATGAGGCAGACCGCTGCGGCGAGGAAGGCTGCACCGGCGTAGACCGAAGCGGTAAGGCGAATCCCTTCGAGAGCGCGGGCGGATTGGACGGCGGCCGTAGAGGAGTAGCCGTAGAGGTTGAGCAGCCAGCTGGCAATTGCTCCGCCAAAGGCGACGCCGACCCAAAGAGCAAAAACAACCGCAGAAGTAACGGTGGCCGTAGCGCGGCGGCCGGTCTTCCACTCGCCGAAGTCGGCAACATCGCCCATCATGGACCAGAGCACGGGACCGGAGCAGCCGAAGGAAAACTGTCGCACAACCTCAAGCCCGATAATGGGAACAGTTGCCGTAGGCGGGAAGAAGTAGAGTGCGATGCAGCAAAGCCCGGTGAGGAGCATGCTCCAGAAGAAAGTGGCACGTTTGCCCATCTTCTTGACGACCCTAGTCGAGCAGGCCACACCGACCAGCAGCGAGATCAATCCGCAGCCGTTGAAGTAACTGAAGATCAGCCTGTTGCCTGCGAGGTTTTCAAAATAAGGCAGCATCACATTGCCGCGGATAAGCAGCGCCGTGAAGTAAAACACGGTGACAAGAAAGAGCGTGACCCATGGACCGTTGTGAATGAGGTCGCCAAGATCCTTCAATACTGAGGTTTCCTGGTGGGGGTCGGGCTGAATCCGTTCTTTGGTGACAGCGAAGGCGATCAGGAACAGAACAATAGACATTCCCAGGAAGGTGCCCATCGTCAACTGATAGCCCAGCGCGCTGTCGTTGCCACCCAGGAGCTTGACCATGGGAACAGCAAGGCTGCCGACGATGAAACCGGCTGTATTTGCGAACATCTGACGGTAAGTGGAGATACTGTTGCGCTCGTTTGGATCATCGGTCATGACGCCGTTGAGCGAGGCGTAGGGCACATTGTTGGCGGCGTAGATGAGGCGCAGAAGCAGGTAGGTGCACCAGGCGTAAATCAGCTTCCCTTCCGGGCTGAAATGCGGCGTGGTGAAGGTGAGAATGCCGATGATGCCGAAGGGAAACGAGGTCCACAAGAGCCAGGGACGGAATCGGCCCCAGCGTGTGTTGGTGCGGTCGGCGATGACGCCCATCACGGGGTTGAAGCAAGCCGAGCCGAGGCCGACGACAAGGAACATGGTTCCCGTTTGCAACGCGGTCAATCCGAACGTCTTGGTGTAGAAGTCGAGTTGCAGGGCCATCAGCGCCTGGAAGACAAAGTTGGCGGCAAGGTCTCCCAGGCCGTAGCCGAATTTCTCTCCGAATGTGAGCTTGCCACCGTTATCGCTCATCGAAATCCACTCTCTCTCAGCCCGTTTGACGCACGGCGAAGCTCGAAAACGATCTTCGGCCCGACGCCCGCACTATGGCTCTGCTGTGCGCCCCAACTATATCGCTTTACTCGGGGTATTTGGCAACAGCAAACGCGTTGCGGGCCCATATATAATTCGCAGCGAGGTTACGCCATGACCAAACGCGCTCCGCTCCCCTACCATCTCAGCTTTAACGCTCAGCATTCGCCGATGGGCGCATTCATGAGCTTTACATGCGGCAACTTCGGAACCCGCGGAGGCATTGGACTTCAGATAGGCCAGCCTGGCGACCAGGAAGTCTTCATCGGCTTTAAGGACGGCGACCGCCATTCGGACAATACTTTGAAGTGCCTGCCTTTCTACACGGCCGCCGTCAACCGGGCCGCCGATGCTTTCCTGGTAGAGCAGGCCGGACCCCAAGAACAGAATGTGAAGCCCGACGCCGTGCCGCTGGGAGAGAGAGAGTTCTCGCGCTCGTACAGTTGGGCCACCGACCGATGGAGGACCACAGGGGTGGCCGAAGGGTTGAGCTTCACGGTCTATAGCCCTTTTGGCGCGATTCCCGACCCCGCTGTCGATGGCAAGAGGCGAATGCGGGAGGGCTTGCTGCCCGCTGTGGTTGCGCGCCTGGAACTCGATAACACCCGCGGCTCCGTCCCACGCACCGCGATGTTCGCGCTCAACCACGCGCGCCCCGGCTGCCGGATTCTGGAGGAGGACCTGGGGCCCGGCCGGGTGGCCTTCGCCTTCCGCCGCGAGGCGGGCGGCGCTGCCGAACTGCTGGACTTTACCTCGTCCAGGAAGGGCGCAAAGACGGATGCCAGGCCGTTTGTCTTCATGCGCTGGTCAGCCTCCGACGGTGTCCGTGAGCGCCACAACCCGGTTCATCTGCTCGGCTCCTGCCCGGGAGTTGGGTTCGAAGTGCCGGCCGGAAAGAGATACGGCATCACGATCGCGCTCGGTTCCTACCTGGAAGGCTTCCAGACCAATGGCATGGACGCGCGCTACCTCTACACGCGTTACTTCAAAGGCCTGTCCGACGTGCTGAAGACCGCGCTGGACACGTCGGGCAAGATGATTGCCGCCGCCCAGAAGCTCGACAAAAAGCTGGACGACTCCGCCGTCTCCGACGATCAACGCTTCCTGATCGCCCACGCGACGCACAGCTACTACGGGAGCACGCAGTTGCTCGAGGTGGAGAAGCGGCCGCTCTGGGTGGTCAACGAGGGCGAGTATTGCATGATGAACACGCTCGACCTGGCCGTCGATCACGTCTTCTGGGAGCTTGATCACAATCCATGGCTGGTTCGGAATCTGCTGGATGAGTTTGTCCGCCGTTACAGCTACACCGACGAGGTGAAGGTCTACACATCGGAGTTCCCGCAGTCTGCCGACACGGTTCAGATCGATCCTTCACAGGCTCCGCCGCCGCCCGATGAGGCCCAGCTTAGCCGGCCCTACGAGAAGAGGCCCGGCGGACTCAGCTTTTGCCATGACATGGGCGCGCACAACAACTTTGCGCCTCCGGGCCGGAGCAGCTACGAGTTGGCCAATCTGACGGGATGCTTCAGCTACATGACCCAGGAGCAGCTCTGCAACTGGATTCTCACGGCGGGCTGTTATGTGGCCAAGACCCGCGATGTTGCGTGGCTCAAGACGAACAAGTCCGTCGTCGAAGCATGCCTCGAGAGCATGATCAACCGAAGCGGCGATGTGGGTTTCGCGCAGTTCGACAGCACGCGCTGCGCCGGGGGACAGGAGATCACCACCTACGACTCTTTGGATCACTCGCTGGCACAAACGCGCAACAACGTGTACATCGCTGTGAAAAGCTGGGCCAGCTACTGGGCTCTGGCGCTGATGTTCCGCGAGCTTGACGCCAAGGACGATCAAAAACGCTCAAGCGATCTTGCCGCCAAGGTGGCTTCGGTGGTCAGCGACCAGGCTGTGGACGGCGTGCTCCCGGCTATCTTCGAGAAATCCAGTCCAGGCTACTCTTCGCGCATCCTGCCTGCGGTGGAGGGTTGCGTCTACCCGCTCTACTTCGTCAAGACAGGCTGGGCCGGCTGCACGCTGGAAGAAGTATTCGGAACGCCGGCGGAAAAGCGCATGTTCGAAGTGCTCAAGACGCACACCCGCAACCTGCTGCTTGACCCCGAACGGCGCAATCTGTTTGCCGACGGCGGCATCAAGCTTTCCTCGACGAGCAACAACTCATGGATGAGCAAGATCTCGATCTTCATGCACGTTACGCGCAAGGTCTTACACCTCGACGCCGATCCCGCAATCGCCGAAGTCTTCCGCAAGGCCGACGCCGCACACGTAAAATGGCAGACCGAAGGTAGCTCGTATTGGGCCTGCTGCGACCAGATCGTTTCAGGCGAGGGCAAGGCCAGCCGCTACTATCCGCGCATCATCACCAGCGCGCTTTGGATGGAATAACCTGTCCGGCTTCGCGCTCAAGAACCGCAGCCAATCAATCTGAACGAGCACCCCGAGGGGTCCACAACGGTATGTCCGTGTCTTGTTGTCTGGTGGCGCATTTGGGGTTCCTCACGATCGCCCGTGCGCCCGGTTAAAATTGCCTTTCGCTAGAATTGCGCTTTCAGGAGGAATCAGTTCATGCAGCTTCGCCGCCAGTTTCTGCTCTTGACTTTGATCTTTGCTCCGATTGCGCTCGCTCAGGAGCCCCAACAGGCGCTATGGCTCGACACTTCTCTTTCCCCTGCTGAGCGGGCACACGACCTGGTGAGCAAAATGACTCTGGAGGAAAAGGCGACACAGCTGGAGGATTGGGCGACGGCGATACCGCGTCTGGGAATTCCGGACTACCAAACGTGGAATGAGGCCCTGCACGGAGTGGCGCGGGCGGGATACTCAACCGTGTTTCCGCAGGCAATCGGGATGGGCGCAACATGGGATCCCGAGATCCTGCAGGCGATGGGGAATGTGATCTCGACCGAGGCGCGGGCAAAGTTCAACGAGGCGCAGCGGCAGGGGAATCACCGGATCTTCTTCGGCCTGACATTCTGGTCGCCGAACATCAACATCGATCGCGATCCGCGCTGGGGGCGCGGGCAAGAGACTTATGGGGAAGATCCGTTCCTGACGTCGAAGATGGGCGTGGCCTTTGTGAAGGGTGTGCAGGGCGGAGACATGGACCACCTGCGCGCAGTGGCGACGAGCAAACACTTTGCCGTGCACTCGGGCCCGGAGACGTTGCGACACGGGTTCAACGTGGATCCTTCGCCGCGCGATCTGGAGGAGACATATCTGCCTGCGTTTCGCGCCACGGTGACCGAGGGGCCGGTGCAGAGTGTGATGTGCGCTTACAATTCCATCGATGAATTTCCGGCGTGCACCAACAAAATGCTGCTGAAGGAACACCTGCGCGATGCGTGGGGGTTCAAGGGGTTTGTGGTCTCGGACTGCGGGGCCATTGTGGACGTCAACCAGGGGCACAAAAAGACGCCGGACATCATGCACTCGGCTGCGATGGCGCTGGAGGCGGGGACGGATCTTTCGTGCAGCATGTGGACGCCTGGATTCAACACTCTGGCGGATGCGGTGCACCAAGGCCTGGTGAGCGAATATCTGGTAACGCAGGCGGCAGAGCGGCTCTACACCGCGCGCTTCAAACTGGGGATGTTCGATCCGCAGGGGTCGAATCCTCTGGACAAGGTGAGCGCGTCTGAGTATCTGTCGAGGGCGAGCAGGCAGACCTCGCTGCGCGCCGCCGAAGAGAGCATGGTCCTGCTGAAGAACGCGGGCGTGCTTCCGTTGAAGGCAGAGCCGAGGCACATCGCCGTGATCGGGCCGACGGCCGACCTGCTGCCGTCGATCCTCGGGAATTATGTAGGTACACCATTCCATCCGGTGACGCCACTGGACGGGATGCTGCAACAGTTTCAGAGCTCGCCGATTCTCTATGCGCAGGGCTCGACGCTGGCCGAGGGCGTGGGCGTGCCGGTTCCGCGAACGGCGTTTGGCCTGGGCCGGGGGCTGAAGACAGAGTTCTTTGCAACCACGGACTGGACGGGAAGGCCTGTCGCAACGACGACCGAGCCAGCGATACAGACCGACTGGGAAAACGCGCTGCCGGTGAAGCAACTGGAGACGCACGACTACTCTGTGCGGTGGACGGGAACGCTGACTGCGCCGGCGGCGGGACACTACTTGTTCAGCGTGGAGCCGGGAGACAGCTTCCCGTATTCACCGACAGAGAACTACCGGCTTGTACTCGATGGCAAGGTGTTGGGCGAAGGCTCGCTGCGCAAAGGGCATGACCTTAGCGTGATGGGCAGCTTCCATGCGATCACCGGGCAGTCGCCAACAGCGCCCCCGCTGGAATCGTTTGCCGTGGCGCCGACCGTTGCGGTGGATTTTGCGGATACCAAGCCGCGTGAGTTCGTCCTTGAGTACTCGCACGCGGGAGACCGGTTCGGCGGTGGCTTGACGCTGAAGTGGCAGGCGCCCCCGCAAGCGCAGTTGGACGAAGCGGTTGCGCAAGCGAAGGACGCGGATGTGGTGGTCGCGTTCGTGGGGCTGTCGCCGCAGCTCGAAGGCGAGGAGATGCGGATCAAGATCGATGGATTTGACGGCGGCGACAAAACGACCATCGATCTGCCTGCGCCGCAGGAGAAGCTGCTGGAAGCGCTCAGCGCAACGGGCAAGCCGCTGATTGTGGTGTTGCAGAGCGGCAGCGCAGTGGCGCTGAACTGGGCCAACCAGCACGCAGGCGCGATCTTGGAGGCGTGGTATCCGGGGGTGGCCGGCGGAGATGCGATTGCGCGGACACTGGCCGGCGTGAACAATCCTGCGGGACGGCTGCCGGTGACGTTCTACGCGACGCTCGATGGACTTCCTGCGTTCACCGACTACAACTTCAAGACGGCAACGACGGGGCGCACCTATCGTTACTATCCGGGAAAGCCGCTTTGGGGATTCGGCTACGGGCTGAGCTATACGACGTTCAAGTACGGGGAGATGAAGCTCTCGGCGGAAACAATCAAGGCGGGTGATCCGATCACAGCGACAGTTGCGGTGACGAATACGGGCGCGCTGGACGGCGACGAAGTGGTGGAGGCTTATCTGAAGACTCCGCAGGCGGATGGGCCGATTGAAACATTGGCAGGGTTTCAGCGGGTCTCGATTCCGGCCGGCACGACGCGGGAAGTATCGATCCGGATCGAGCCGCGAACGCTGTCGGGCGTGGACAACGAAGGCCATCGCATGATCCTCGAGGGCAAGTACAAGCTGACGGTGGGCGGCGCACAGCCGCAGGAGACGGCGGCAAAGTCGGAGGCGAGCTTCAGCGTGACGGGCGAGCTGGGGCTTCTGAAATAGCTCGGCGGGGAGCGGGCTAACTAAGAGAAGCGCAGACGCGAGCGGCGGGCGCGCGTGAGGATTATGACGCAGCCTTTCGGCCGGCGATGAGTTGAATCTGGTTAATGATTGCCACTAGTGCGGCGCAGAGGAGCAGGCACGCTCCCAGGCCGGTGAGCACGAGGCCGCCGAGGGCGCCAGCGCCGGTGGTTGTGGTGCAGATCTGAAGCGAGCAGCCGGAAGGCGGCCAGGCAGCACTGACTCCGACGTTTCCGTTGCAGTATCCAAAGATCAGTCCGAGACCTGACGAAAGACAGAGAACAGACACGATCAGCAGGCGATCAATTCTCATCGAGGAAGTCCCCCACTCAGTCTTCTGATGCAGGATTTTACAACGTGATCGCCTGGGAACGGGCAGAAACCCGGCTCGAACGCAGAAACTTGGGCGACGAGGCACAGGGATTCGGCCGCCGGTGATTCGTGTCACAAGCTGCTCTTCACAACTGGCGAATAATCCAGAAAGATGGCCGAAGAGGCCTCACTGGAAGGCGGCGCTTATGTACAGGATCGTGGAGGCGAGGAGCGTCGGGCAGAACATCAAGCAGTTTGTGATTGAAGCGCCGCGGATCGCACGCAAGCAGGAGCCGGGACAGTTCGTAATTCTTCGCCTGCACGAACATGGCGAGCGGATTCCACTCACAATCAAGGCATCGGACCCGGAGGCGGGGACCGTGACAATCTGCGTGCAGGGGATCGGCAAGACGACGCAGCTGCTGAACTGCATGGAAGCGGGCGATTCCATCCTGGACATCGTGGGCCCGCTTGGCCACCCTTCGGAGATCAGGAAGTACGGAACGGCTGCGATTGTGGCCGGAAGCGTGGGGACGGCGATGGCGCTGCCGACGGCATTGGCGCTGAAGCGGGCGGGCAATCACGTGATCTTCGTGGAGGGCGCGCGCACCGCGGAGATGGTTGTGTTTGAAGAGGAGGTGCGCGCGGCCAGTGACGAAGCGTACTTCATGACCGACGACGGCAGCTACGGCGAGCATGGGCTGGTGACAAGAAAACTGGGTCAATTGCTCGATGCAGGGCGCGCGATCGACTTTGTGCTCGCGGTGGGGCCGGTGCCGATGATGCGGGCGGTTGCAAAGGCGACGGACCCAAGCGGAATCAAGACAATGGTGAGCCTGAACTCGATCATGGTGGATGGGACGGGGATGTGCGGCGGCTGCCGGGTGCTGCTGGGCAATACCAGCAAGTTCGCGTGCGTGGATGGTCCGGAGTTCGATGCGTCGCTGGTGAACTTTGACGTGCTGATGCAGCGCAATGCCATGTACCGCGAAAAGGAGTGCCAGTCGCTCAAACAGTTTGAGCAGCACAAGGCTGAGGAGCTGGCGCATATCCGAGCCGAGCTGGCCGCAAAAGAGGCGGAGATCGCGCCCTTGAAGACCGAAATTGAGGCGTTGGACGGCTCGGAGAAGGAAGCGGCTCATGCCTGAGGCGAACACGCTCAAGCTGAAAGAACGGATGAAGATCGCGCGAACGCCGATGCCCGAGCAGAACGCTGCAGTGCGCAGCGGCAACTTTGATGAGGTGAACCTGGGCCTCGCGACCGCGGACGCGCTCAAAGAGGCGACACGCTGCCTGGAGTGCGCGAAGCCCGGATGCGTGGTGGAGTGCCCGGTTGGCGTGAAGATTCGCGACGTGGTGAGCCTGATCCACGCGGGTGAGTTTCTGGCCGCGGCGGCGAAGCTGAGAGAAGACAATGCGCTGCCGGCAATCACGGGAAGAGTGTGCCCGCAGGAGAAGCAATGCGAGGGTGGATGCGTGCTGGGACGCAAGGGCGCGCCCGTCGCGATTGGAAACCTGGAACGCTTCGTGGCGGATTACGAGCGCGCGAGCGGCCAGGTGGGACTGCCGAAAAACGCACCGCATACGGGAAAGCGCGTCGCCATTGTGGGCAGCGGGCCGGCGGGGCTCTCCGCGGCAGGAGACCTGATCCAGAAAGGGCACGGGGTGCGCGTTTTTGAGGCGCTGCACGAGCTGGGCGGCGTGCTTGTCTACGGGATTCCGGAGTTTCGGCTGCCAAAAGCGATTGTGCACCAGGAAGTGGAGAACCTGCGCCGCATGGGCGTGGAGTTTGAGACGAACGTGGTGGTGGGCAAGAGCGTGACGATCGACGAGCTGATGCAGAACGAGAACTACGACGCGGTCTTTGTAGCATCAGGCGCAGGGCTGCCTCGGTTCCTTGGCGTTCCGGGCGAGCACCTGAACGGCGTCTACTCGGCGAATGAGTTTCTGACGCGCGTGAACCTGATGCGGGCGTACCAACCGTCGGACTACGATGCGCCGGTGTATGACTGCCACGGGAAAGACGTGGTGGTAGTCGGTGGCGGGAACACGGCGATGGACGCGGTGCGCACGGCCCGGCGGCTGGGAGCGCGGACCGCGACGCTTGCGTATCGGCGCTCGGCTGCGGAGATGCCGGCGCGGGCCGAGGAAGTGCACCACGCAGAAGCTGAGGGGATCGAGTTCCTGATGCTGACGAATCCGGTGGCGTTCCTGGGCGACGAGAAGGGCTGGTTGACCGGAGCGCGATGCGTACAGATGGAGCTGGGCGCGCCGGATGCAAGCGGAAGGCGCTCACCAGTGGCGATTGCCGGGTCGGAGTTTGTTTTGCCGGCAAGCGTAGCGATTATTGGCGTAGGGACGACGGCGAATCCGTTGATCCAGAGCACGACGCCGGACCTGAAGACGACGTCGCGGAATTACATCGTGGCCGATCCGGATACTCTCAGGACATCGAAGCGCGGGGTCTTTGCCGGCGGCGATATCGTGACGGGCGGGGCGACTGTGATTCTGGCGATGGGCGCGGGGAGAAAGACGGCGCGGTCCATTCACGAATTCCTGGCCACCGGAGAGTGGGAAACGGCGGACGCGGCAAAATAAGAAAAAAGAGGCGGCAAGCTTTTTGCCTGCCGCCGCCCTGTCCCTGGGTTTTTTTGAAATTGAATCAAACGTGCGAAAAGCAAGCTTTCTAAACCTGAGATGACTACTGCAACAGCTTGGTGACCTCCTGCTGGACGCTGTTGGCCTGGGCGAGGGCCGCGATGCCGGTCTGGGAGAGGATCTCGTACTTCGACATGTTCGAAGTCGCCGAGGCATAGTCGGTTGCCTGGATGGCGTTTTGCGCGGAGGTTACGTTTTCCTGCTGGGTGGTCATCACCTGGCTGACGGAATTGAGCGTGTTGATCTGGGCGCCGATGTAGCCGTCCTGCGCGGCGATATCGCTGATGGCCAGGTTGAGAGTGTTCAAAGCGGATTGGGCATCGCTCTGGTTGAGCAGATCGGTGCCGGTCAGCGACTGGCCGTTCGCGTCGGTATAGCTGATGGTGGCGATTCCGCCCGTGGAACTTGTGTCCCCGGTAAAGCCGGTATTCAGCGTACCGCCATAGGTGGTTCCACCGTTGACGACGGCCGTGCCCTGGTCCTGGATACCACCAGCGCTTGCGATGCCAATGCTGTAATAGTCCTCCGCCGTGGTAACAGGATTGGAATGGGCGTAGGTCACCGTACCAGCGGCAGTGGTCTGGTCTCCACCTCCCGCAGCCGCGTTGAAAGCGAGGGCCCCCAATGCGCCGAGCGAGGAGTTGGACGACGTGAAGACGATGTCCTTGTTGGTCTGGCTATAGGTGGCTGTAACGCCGTAGTCCCCTTCGTCGATCGTCTTGGCCAGATCCTGGAGCGTGTCGGTGGTGCCGGTTCCGCCGAGGGTGATGGTGTTGGTGCCAATGGTCAATGTGCCGTTGAGCACGTCTGTGACCGATTCGCCTACGCCACCAAGACTCAACGTGCCGATCGTGCTGGAGCTTGAAGCGTCGGTTGTGGGCGTTCCCGTCAGGGTGACGCTGGTGGAAGCACCGGCTACGGTGTCGGAAGTGCCCGCAGCAAGGCCGAGAGCTGTTGTGACTCCGCCTCCGCCGCCGCCCGCGCTGTGAATGGTCAGGACTGCCCCAACCACCGTTGCAGTCACTCCGGCGCCGGCTGCCGTCGTAGCTGCCCAGTTGTTGATGGTCTTGGCCAGGTTGGTCAGGTTATCCGTGGTGCCCGAGGTGCCGAGCGTAAAGTTTGTAACCGTACCGGACTGGCCAGTGATGGCGAGGGTGCCGCCGGTGATGATATCGGTGGCATTGCCCAGCGTGTAGGTGCCAATATTGCCAACGATGTTGCCTTTGATGCCGGTTTGGGCAACGGCTGGCGCGACTCCATCGACTGCGGTGACTGTGTCGTCGAGGTTTGCGCCGCTGATGCTGGCCGTGGAACTGGCCGAGGTAAAGGTCAGCGTGCTGCCGGCTACCGAAGCGGTAATGCCGTAGCCGTCGGCGTTGATGGTGGCCGCGAGGTCAGCGATGTTATCAGTGGAGTCTGCCTGTCCGAGGGTGATGGTGTGGCTCGTGCCGTCGGACCCGGTGATTGTGAGGCTGCCGGCAAGCGGGTCCAGAGTGGTGCCACCCACCGTCAGCGCTCCCACTTCGCCGGCAGCGGTTCCAGTACCCACGCCTGCGCCGGAGATTATGATGCCGGTATCCGTGCCACTGCCGCCGCCGTAGAGTGCCGCTGCCGCGGTTGACACAGCCCCGCTTCCAGCTTGCGCCGCGGTGCCGAAGGTTGCAGTGAGGCCAAGGCCGGAGTTGTCGATTGCGCTCATCAAACCCTGCACGGTGTTTGCATAGCTGGTGCCTGTTCCAACGCTCACGGCTGCCGTGGTCGGCGTAACGACTCCATCGGCGCCTGTCTTCAGGTAGGTGACCTGGATCGAAGTACTGCCGGAAGCGTTCAACGTGTCGCCCAACGCCGCATTGACGCCATTGTTCGAGAGGTCCATGAAGACGTTGGTACCGGTGGCGCCGTCGCCATTCCCGTAGGACATCACGCCGTCGCTGTCGCCCACGCTGGATTCACTCAGGGCGTGAATGTTCACATT
>CAYWSR010000061.1:0-23445 GCA_964460385.1 uncultured Occallatibacter sp.
GATAGCAGGCGGCGGGGCCGTCAGGTAGGAGGCGGGACTCGCTTCGATGCTTAGTTTCATCGTCCTTAAGATCCGAGAGAAAGTACGCTCGTCAATTAGCGAGCAAGACACTATAATGCTGCGCACACGGTCATTCACATTCTGAAGGCAGCCTGAACAGTGCCATAGCCATAAGGCTTGATGCGCACAAAGGGACTTGGCGTGTGCGATACAAAAGCATAACTAGTCCCCGACTGACCTCGGACCGAGGAGCAGCTAATGAAATGCTTCTACCACCCGGACAAAGATGGCGTTGGCATTTGTCAGCAATGCGGAAAATCAGCGTGCAGGGACTGCATCGAGGACATTGGGGGAGCGATGCTTTGCAATTCGTGCCTTGCTCGAGAAGCGACTGCACAGGAGGAACTGGCACAGGCGGAAGAGCAACGCCAAGTGCTCGAACTGGATAATTTGAGGCGGCAGGCATCACGGAGAATTCGCTGGTCCTACATAGTTGCAGCCGTTGCCGCGGTGTTCTATTCGGGCTTCGCGTTCATGGCGGCCAGCGAAAAAGTAGCCCTTGCAGTCCCCTGGTTTTTACTCGTTTTTGGTGGCCCTTACGTAATTTGGTCCATCTATTGGGGCCTTGTGTGGTGCTGGCCAAAGTGGCGCAGATTCGTACGTTCATTTAGGCGCGGCCTCAGCGGATGGATACTTATCGCAAGGCCATTTATATGGCTCATGCTCCTCATCTTCTATCTCACGTTGTACTTCTCCATTCCGCTCGCTGCCGCAGTCTACTACGGCGTATTCGGAGGCGGCGTCTATCAATTCAGGAAGCACCTCCGATTGGCGTCTGGGCAGGAGGCCTCATCTTCCACACCGGCCAGCCGGAGACGCAACCGAATAATTGCAGCCGCAGTAGCAGTTGTTCTTCTGCTTTTGTTTTTGTTAAATGCCTGGCAGGTGTATCGACAATTCACAGGTCGGCTAGCGCCCTCGAAGAATTCTGCGGCGTCCCTGGGCTACATTTCCGACGATGCCCACGTCCTTGACGCCGGAACGACTGCAACCCTTAACCAACTCTGCGCTGAGGCAAGTGAAACCTCCAACACCCAAATCTCAACTTACACTCTTGCGAAGCTCGACGGGAGGAACATTCAAGGGCTGGCGCAAGGACTCCTTCAGCGGCGAAGTGGTGAGCTCGGCGGAAAGCGAAACGTCGTAATTGTGCTTGCGCCTAATGATCGTGCATGGAGAATCGAGTTTGGAAGCGGGTTCGGCTCGACGGCCACGAACGAGACCGTTCAGGACATCGGTAACGGAGCCCGCCCCTCGCTGCGGGCGGGAAACTACGGCGGGGCGCTGTTGATTATGGTGCGTGGTGTTGTGGCCACCCTTGAAAAAGAGCCTCAAGGGAACGCTGGCGTTGCGCCGGGGCTGCAAAGCTCGCCTTCTAGCCCGGACTTCCCAAATTCCCCGGCATCGAATCCGGATTCCAAACCTGTCGCGTCAGCCAATAAATCTGCGATGGTCTTCGATCCGCCGTCGAATGTTCGCACAGCGCCTTCTGCCGCATCCGGAATCCTTTGCACCGTGACGACCAAAACGCCCATTAGCATCCTCGGCCCCGAGGGCGATTGGTACAAGACAGACACTTGCTCAGGAAAGTTGGGCTATATTCACCGCAGCCAGGTCAGATTCCGAAATTAAGTGTGAACCCGCTCCTAAACGGAAGCTCCGCCGCGCTCTGACGAGGATCAGCTGCTAGCAGAGACAGCAATCCGTCCCTGTCTCATCCCACGACTCGTAACCCCGGCACCGCATACTGCGCGATGTCGGAGTCGCGCGTTACCAGCGCAAGCCGCTCCACTATTGCCTGCGCGATCAGGATGCGGTCAAAGGGGTCCTGGTGGACGAGTGGAAGATCGTTTAAGGCGGCCACGTGTTCGGGGCGCACGGGCACAGGTGTTGCAGCCAACTGTTCCAGGGCTTGCTGCCACCAAAGCCGCGGATCGCCCACGTCCAGCTTTCCCTTGATGCTCTTTATCGTGACTTCCCAGAACGCAACGACACTGAGGAAGTTTGGCCCTTCGCCGACGGCGGACTTTGCAACTGCGGAGAGGGATTTCGATTGCCACAAGGAAAAAAGCGCCGTGTGCGTGTCGAGCAGGTAGCCGCGGGACTGAACCTCTTCAGTCAAGCTTACTCACCCATCAGTTCTTCGTCCGTCATGGGATCGTCCCAGCCGGGCAGGAGGCGGATGCGGTCCTTCATGCCGTCAAAGCGCGCCTTGCGGCGCTCCGGCGGCGCGGGCCCGAGCTGCGCAACGGGACGGCCGTGGCGGGTGATGACCACCTGCTCGCCGCTTTCGACCAGGCGGATCAGCTCAGGGAGGCGGTTCTTCGCGTCTGCAGTGCTCACTTCCATGCCTTGAATTATAGCCATAAATTATGGCTATAACAAGCCAATGCGCCCAGGCTCTTAACGTCGTTACTGAGATGGCGCAGTTTTCCAGATTTCCAAAAATCTCCGGATTCTACACAGGCGACCTTCGTCCTAAACTCTTCGGATATGGCTACGATCCCCAATCTGACAAACGACGCCGGGCTGCCGGCGAATCTGGACGCCGAGAAGACGATTCTGGGCGCGATTCTGCTGGACAATGCAGCACACTCCGAAGCCGCGGAGAAGCTGGAGGCAGACGACTTTTCGCTGGACTCGCATCGCCGCATCTTCTTGCGTATGACGGAGTTGATTGACCGGGAGCGGGCGGTGGACATTGTGACGCTGGCCAATGAGCTGGCGAACAACAAGGAAGTGGAATCGGTGGGCGGAGTGGCCTACCTGGCGTCGCTGACGGAGGGTTTGCCGCGGCGGCCGGTGATCGAGGAGTACATCCGGATCGTCAAGGACAAGAGCCTGCTGCGGAAGCTGATGGGCATCTGCTCGATGGCGATTGCGCGGGCGGCGGACCAGAGCGAGTCGGCGCTGGAGGTGCTGGGAGCGGCCGAAGCGCAACTGATGGAAGTGACCGAGAAGGGGCTGACGGGCGGTTTCCAGTCGCTCGACGAGATTGTGCGGCACTCGTTCGGGACCATCGACAACCTGTACAAGCAGAGCCGGGAGGTGACGGGTCTGGCCACGGGGTTCAAGCAGTTGGACACGATGACGAGCGGCCTGCAAAAGGGCGAACTAATCATCATTGCAGCGCGGCCGTCGATGGGCAAGACCGCGCTGGCCATCAACATTGCGGAGAATGCGGCGATCTACAGCAAGGCGACGGTGGCGGTGTTCAGCCTGGAGATGAGCAAGGAGTCGCTGCTGCGGCGCATGCTGGCTTCGCAGGCGTGGGTGGACCAGAGGAAGCTGCAGACGGGCTTTCTGGGCCGGGAAGACCAGGCCAAGCTGCAGAATGCGCTGGAGCAGTTGGTGGAGTCGCGGCTGTTCATCGACGATACGGCGGGCATTTCGCTGGCCGAGATGCGGGCCAAGGCGCGGCGGCTGAAGCAAAACGCAAGGGGCCTCGACCTGGTGGTGGTGGACTATCTGCAGTTGATGTCGGCCACGCTGCCCTCGGCGGGCGGCAAGCGATATGAGAACCGGACGCAGGAAGTGTCGGCGATTTCGCGGGGGCTGAAGGCGCTGGCCAAGGAGCTGGACGTTCCCGTGGTCGCGCTGTCGCAACTGTCGCGCGCGAGCGAACGGCGAGGCGAAGACAAGCGGCCCATGCTGAGCGATCTGCGCGAGTCGGGCTCGATTGAGCAGGATGCGGACGTGGTGGCATTCATTCATCGCGAGGCGTATTACGACCGGTCAGACGAGATGTCGGAGGACGAGAAGGCGAAGTCGGAGATCATTGTGGCGAAGCAGCGCAACGGCCCGACGGGAATGGTGCACCTGAACTTCATTTCGAAGTTCACGCGGTTCGATAATCCGGCGGGGCAATAGGCAATAGGCAATAGGCGATAGGCGATAGGCAATAGGCAATAGGGACTGGGGACTGGGGTCGATGGTCCAGGGCGCGGGGACCAGGAGCCAGGGGGTAAGGACCCGAGCCCAGGAGGACAGGCATAGAATGGCGGGAAGCTGAGCTTACGCGCTCAAGGAGAGATCGATGCCGCGTTTCTGTCTTCTGCTGAGCTGCATTGGCCTGTTCGCTCTGCCCGCCCAATCACTCTTTGCGCAGACCGCTCCTGCTGAGAGCCCGGCTGCGAATTTCACACTCAATGTGCGTACGGCAGTTGAAGATGTGGTCGTGATGGATAAGAGCGGCCATGCCGTCCCTGGCCTGCGCAGAGAAGACTTTCAGGTTTTTGAAAACGGCAAGCCGCAGGCCATCAACTTCTTTGAACCGAATTTCGCGGCGACAGAAACCAAAGCCACGCCCTCCGGATTGCCTGCCGCGCTTCCTGCTGGCACCTTCATCAACACCCCGGCGGCGCCTGCGAACAACGTGACCAACGTGCTGTTGCTGGATGCGCTGAGCACGCGCTCCACGGAGCAAATGTACGCGCAGGTGCTGATGGTGCAGTATCTGGCTTCGCTGCCACCCAATCTGCGCATCGGTGTCTTCACGCTGGACAGCGAAGGGCTACACATGCTCTGGGGATTCGACCAGGATTCGTCCGCACTGCGAGCAGAGATTGCCAAATTTGCCGCCAAACATCCGCGTTCTTCGTCGACGCCGACAACGGCACAAAAAGAAGCTGAACGGCAGGAATTGGCGGAGACGACCGAGGGGGTGAGACAGGCGGCGAAGAGCACCAACGACGATCGGCTTGGCCAGAGCGCAGATGCATTGCAGCGTTTTGTGAAGTACGGGACCGGGATTCAAGACAAATACGGCAACTTTGGGACCACTTCGATTGCTCTTCAGGCGCTGGCGCACTACCTTGCGGGCATTCCGGGAAGAAAGAATCTGTTCTGGCTTGTCCGCGACTTTCCAGTCTGTCACTTTGATTGCGGATTCTTCGATGAGTTTCGCAATACAAGGAATATTCTGGCTGCGGCGGGAGTGTCGGTTTATCCCATTGATGCCGATGGGGTGACAGCAGATGGAAGAGAAACCTTCGGGATCGGAGGGCCCCCCGCGATCTCCGGCCGATTCATCGACAGTGAGATCTGGGCAGAAGAAACGGGCGGAAAGGCTTACCACGAGAACGATATCCATCGGGAGATTGCCGACGCAGTCGATCACGGTTCGCGCTACTACACACTGGCGTACGTACCGAGCGATCGGCGAGAAGAAGGGCGCGAACGCAAGGTCGAGGTAAAGGTTCTATCTGGTGACTACAAGATCTTCTATCGCAAGCGTTATTTTGAGCAGACGCCGAGGGAGATCGCGAAGGCCAATGCCGCAACTGCGAGGAGTCCGCTGCTTACACTGATGGGGCGCGGCATGCCGAATATCAGCGAACTTCCCTACCGACTGAAGGTAGTTCCCGCCGGCCCGCAGCCGGACGCCGGTGCGCCTCGCGCCGGAGAGAATGCTCAACTGACCGGCAAGGTCACGCGCTACAGCGTTGGGTTTCAACTGCAGGCTAGCGGGTTGGCGCTCGAACCAGATGAGGAGGGCGCGCGGCGCATGAGCCTGGAAGTCATGCTGATGGTCTACGGCCAGGAAGGCAAGCCGCTGAATTGGGAGAGCCGCAACGTCAATCTGCTGATCAAGCCGGAGCAGTGGGCCCGAGCGGGTACCGAGGGCGTTTCCTTCCACTTCGAGATCGATGCACCGCCCGGCGATTTCTACCTGCGCACAGGTGTGTATGACGCATCGCAGAGCAGGATCGGGACACTGGAGATTCCGCTGAGCGCTGTCGCGATTGCGACAGTGAAACAGTGCAAAGGTGAACAAGTGAAGAAGTGAAAACGGGAATCGCGGCTCGTGCGTAGGATAGAGCTTCAGGAACGAAAAGCCCCGCCAGGTTGGCGGGGCTTTCTGTTGGGTGGGACGTTGTTCGGACTATTGGTAGGCGTTCGCCTTCTTGAAGTCGCCGCCTTTGACGATGGAGATGGGCAGCGAGTCCATGTACTTCTTGAAGGCTGCGTTGACCTGGTCGGTGGTGACCGCGGCCACGGCGGCTTCGCGCTTGGCGTCCCAATCCATGGTGCGGCCCCAGCGCTCGCGCGCAGCGAGAATGCCGGCGATGGAGCCCTCTTCAGTGCGGCTCACGGTCTGTTGATCGATCCACATCTTTTTGGCCTTGGCTACTTCGTCGTCGGTGAAGCCGTCCTTGAGAGCCTTTTGGAGCTCCTCGTTGAAGTCGACCTCGACCTTGGGCGTGTTCTGGGGCGCGGAGATGGCGTAGACCGTTAGCGCGCCGCCGTCGTCGATGGTGGGCAGGCTGTACTGTGCGCCGGCCCCGTAGCTGAGGCCGTCCTTGATGCGGATGCGGGCAAAGAGGCGCGACTCGGGCGTGCCGCCGAAGACCATACCGGCAATGGTGAGCGCCGCAGCGTCGGGCGCCTCATCATTGATCTTGATGGGCGCGCCGCCGAGGAAGAGCGAGTTTTGCTTGTCGGGCGTCTCGATCTTCTTGTTGATGGCCTCCACCGGAGCATAGGTGCGCTTGATGCGCTCGTATTTGGCGGGGCTCTTCCAGTCGCCGAAGAGCTCGCCGACGAGCTTTTTGATCTCGGCCGGGTCGAACTGGCCGCTGATCACGATTTCGCCTTCGCCGGGCCCATAGAACTGGCGGTAGAACTGGCGGACGTCTTCGAGCTTTGCGACCTTCAGCTCCTCAATCGATTCGTCGAGGGTGTCCACGTAGCGGACGTCGCCCTTGGGGTAGCGCTCGTTCAGGTGGCGGCGCAACTCAAGCGAAGCCAGGGTCTGGGGATCGGTTTTTCCGCTCTCTGCGCCCTCGATATGCTGCAGCCGGACCTGCTCAAATTCCGCATCCGGGAAGGTGGACTCGCGCAGGAGATCCCGGACCAGGCGCAAAGAGTCAGGCAGGTTGGCGCCGGTGCTGCGGACGTTCGCGCTGGCGCCGCTGACGGAGCCGTTTATGTTGATCTGCGCTTTGAGCCGGTCGGTCTCATCCTGAATCTGCTGCTTGTTGCGGGTCTTGGTGCCGCGCATGAGAAGAGCGCCGGCGAGTTCGCCGTCGGTTGACTTGCCAAAGAGCGACTTCTCGTCGCCGAAGCGCATGTTGATTACCGCGCTCACCATGCCGCCGCGCGTCTTCTTGGGAAACAGCACCAGCTTGATGCCGTTTGGAAGGGTAGAACGCTGGACGCGGGCCTCGATGTTGGCCGGAGTTGGGTCAAAGACCTCGCCCTGTTGCTCGGCTGCTCCGCCCTTGAAGTCTTTGAAGCGATCTGCAGAGGTGGGCGTGGCGGGAATCTCGGCTCGGTCAGGCGTAGCCGTGGGGATGAACTCGCCGAGGGTGCGGTTGGACGACTTGAGGTAGGCCTTGGCCACGCGCAGAACGTCGGCCGGGGTCACCTTGGCGATCTCTTCGCGCTCAAGGAAGAAGGTGCGCCAGTCGCCGTTGCCGATGTTGCCGCCAAGCTCAAGGGCCACGTTCTGCGAGTTGGCGAGCATGAGGTCATATTGCTTGAGAATGCGGGCCTTGGCGCGGTCCACTTCCTCTTGCGTGGGCGGGTTCGCGGCCAAGTCTTCGATGGTCTTGAGCAGCACCTTGCGCGCTTCGTCGATGGACTGGTCGGGCTTGAGATTCGCCTTTGCCTCGGCCCAGCCGGGATCGTGCATCTCCTCGACATCCATGCTGGTAGAGACAGCGAGCTTGGTGTCGACGAGAGCCTTGTAGAGGCGGCCGGTCTGCGGCTCGCCCAGAACGGTGGAGAGTACCTCGAGCGGCGCCATATCGGGATGCAGCGCGGCGGGAACGTGATAGACGACCAACACTTGCTGCGTGGTGCCAACACGGCGCAGGACGACTTCGCGCTCGCCTTCCTGCGTCGGCTCCGTGGTGTATGGCTGCGCAATGACGCGGTCCGGCTTGGGGATCTTGCCCAGGGTGTCGGCGATGAAGGCCAGGGCCTTGGTCTCGTCGAATTGGCCTGCGATAACGACATCCGCGTTGTCGGGCTGGTAGTACTTTTTGTAGAAGACGGCCAGATTGGCAATGGGAACGCGCTCGACGTCGGCGCGAGCGCCTATGACGGTCTTGCCGTAGTTGTGGAAGTTGTAGGCCGCGGAGAGGACGCGCTCTTCGAGGACGTTCTGCGGCGAGTTCTCGCCCATTTCCATCTCGTTTCGCACAACGGGCATTTCCGTCACCAGGTCCTTGCCGGCCATGGTCATGTTGACCATGCGATCGGCCTCGAGGCCGAGCGCCCAGCGCAGGTTGTCGTCGCCGGCGTTCACAATCTCGAAGTACATGGTCTGGTCGTAGCTGGTCTGGCCGTTGAACATGCCGCCCCCGGCGTGCTCGGAGAGATCGGCGAAGAGGACACGGCCTGAGGTGGTGCTCTTGAAGGTCATGTGCTCGAGGAGATGGGCCATTCCGGTCTCGCCGTAGCCCTCGTTGCGTGAGCCTACGCGATAGACCACGTTGACCGTGATCTTGGGCTTGGAGTTGTCAGGAAACAAGAGCGCGCGAAGGCCGTTCGGGAAGGCATACTCCGTAACGCCTTCGACCGAAGTCACTTTTGTGACACCAGGCGGCAGGGTCTGCGCGGAGAGGACGGCAGCGAGAAGAACGATGGAAAACAAAACAGAAACCAGCCTGAGTCGGCGCATGGAAACCTACCTTTGTTTGGGGTTCTTGGGGGACCTGCTACCCAATAGACGCCCACGTGGGGGATTTGCTTTCGGCCCGGGTGGAATCCGGGGTCCGGATGCAATTCTATTCTTTCCCTCCGAGGCCTGGCCCTGTGTTGTGAAAAGAGCCTACGGCTCATTCAGGATGAGGGCGACGCGGCCGGCAATGAGCTCGCCGGGGGATTCGCCGGGGGCCATATCGATGAGTTCGACGGGGTAGGTGAGGCTGAGCGGCCTGAGGACGAGCCGGTTGGCAAGGAAGTCGGCATAGCGAAGAGAGAGGCGGCCGCCGGTGCGGATTGCCAATATACTGGGGCGGTTGGGGCGGTAGGGGTGGAGCGAGTTGTAGTGGCGATCGATAAGGGTGATGGCCTCGGGTAGAACGACCGGGTCCATGGCGATGGCATCGGCGGCGGGGATGCGGACGGCGACGAAGCGCTGCCAGGCGCGGCGCGAGTTTGCAGCGCGGGCACGAATGGTCTGAAGCAGGCCGGCGGGAAGATGAAGCCAGCCTTGCGCGGCAGCAGCGCGGATGTAGGGCTCGAACAATGCAGAATGATGCGAAACGAGCGGAACGGAGTCCCTTTCCCCCTCGAACGGCATGGCGAGAGAGGACTGGAGCACGGGCAAGAGGTCGACGGCCGTGAGGTGCTGAGCGGCAAGCAGACGGTCGATTCCCTCAAGGGAGAGTTGGCGTCGGCTGTTGAGGAAGTTGGATAGGTGCGATTGCCCGAAACCGGTCTGGCGGGCCAGCAGCGAGACGCTGAGCGTACCCCGCTGAATCCTGCGCAGCAGTTCCAGGCGGAGCTTCTCGTGCATCTGCGAAAAATTCATCTGTGGAAATTCCGCCACGAGAAATGGGTGGAAAGCGGCTCCCATTTCTCACAGAAAACTAACAAGGCTGAATGGCCTTTATTCTCAGCGCTTGTGTGCTGCTTGGAAAGCGCCTGTGGGGAAATGCCTGGAAACAGATTGACGCAAAGGAATCTTCTTTCTAGATTATGTTTACTCAATCTCGCACTAGCTTGTGGGAAATCTACTTGAAACGCTTCATTGCCGCAAGGCTGAGGCCGGACGGAAGCCCGGCCTTATCCTCAGCGAATGAACAAGAAACCGGAGCGGAGAAAGGCGATCCGGCGGTCCCATCAGTGTCCCGAAGGTGCTCAGCAGAGGCATTCCGGGCAGCTCAGTCGAGAAAATTCCAGATTCTGCGCGCTAAGGTCATGACAAAAAGAGCAGGAACACGGAAGGCAATCCCCCATCAGGACGGAAGAATCCCGAGTCGCCTTTTGCTGTTTCATACACCCCGCGGAACCACCAGAAGCACAAAAATCCAGCGGGACGCGGCAGGACTACGGAGAAAAGGTCATGGAATTGCGCGTTCTATTGAAGGTTTGCGAGGGCTGCGGCTGTCTTTGGTACCGTGCCCAAACTCAAGGAAGTGTTTATTGCAAGCATTGTGAAGTCAAACTCAGGGCCTTTCCAGCACCGGAAACACGCAAGCGGCGGGGGCGGCCGAATCGGAGGATTCTTAGCCAGGTTTGGGCGGTTGAAGAAGAGAGCGGGGGCGACTTATGAGCGCCGCCGTTCAGGCACCATTGATCTGGGAAGCACGCCGCCAGCAGGTTGCGTGGCGGGAGAGCCGGCAGAGCTCACAGGCAAAGCCGCTCCCGCGCGCCGAGAAACAACAAAAGACCGAGGAGAAGGCGGAGCCAGCCGTCAGCCTTGCCTTCTATCGGAAGCATACGGAAAGCATGTTGCGCCGCTACCTGTATGCATCGATGCAGGTGGGCCGGTCGCCCTCGATCCTGGGGGACCCGGTGGCACGGGGATGGGTTTCGAGCCGTCCGGTGAAGACGTTTGAAGACGCAGTGATCTTTGTCCTGGACATTGAGCGTTGCATCGACCGGCTTGGCTCGCTGGAACGTGAGTTACTCTCGCGGATTGTCTTGCAGGAGTACACCCAGGTGGAGGCAGCACAGATGCTGGGTATGAGCCCCCGCACGATCACCTCCAAATTTGCCCAGGCGCTCGACCGGCTGACGGAGATGCTGCTGGAGACGGGGCTCCTGGTACTACCGCAATAATTCCACACACGAAGACGGAAGGCATAACAAGAGGGGGCGCATCCGCTGGGTGCTCCCCTTCTGCTTGCGCCGTTTCTGGTATTTTGGACGGGTCAGGCTGGCTGCGTGCTGGTGAGCTGCGGGCCAGACGACTTGGCGCGAGGAGTCAACGCATGCAGTCAGTATTCGGTTTTGCAGGCACCCATTCTGCGGCGAATCGGTCCGCTGCGTGTTTCGTGGCTAGCCTTTTCGCGGCGCTTTTGATTTTTGCGGCCAACGCTACGCTCGCCGCGCAGCAGCCGGCATCGACTGCTGCTCCGCAGTCAACGACGGCGGCGCAGGCGCCCAACGCCGACACAAGTTTCATCGATGCCGATGGCACAGCGCATGTGACGCGCGTGGTGCCGGTGCCGGCGACAGTCAGCCGTCAGGCGCAGTTGTCTCTTGGGATGCCCATGCCGGACCAGGGGCTGGAGCAGACGCTGGCCGAGCGGCGCAGGCTGACCGACCTTTTTACCGCGGCGGCTCGTGTGGCGTGGACGCGGATCTGTCCGAATGAGCTTGTGGAAGACAAGATGGCCGGCGTGCCAGTGCGGATTGTGACGCCTGTGGGGATGCCGGAAGAGAACAAAGACAAAGTGCTCTTGAACCTGCATGGCGGCGGGTTCAACAGCGATTCGGGATCGTATACGGAGTCGATTCCGATTGCGAGCTACACCAAGATCAAGGTGGTTGCAGTGCTGTACAGGCTGGCGCCGGAGTTTCCGTTCCCAGCGGCGGTAGACGATGCCGTGGCGGTGTACAAGGAGCTGCTGAAGAGCTACAAGCCGGAGCACATCGTGATCTATGGGACCTCGGCGGGAGCGATTTTGACGGCCGAGGTGGCGGCGAAGCTGAAGCAGCTGGGGCTGCCGATGCCGGCGGCGCTGGGCATCTTCAGCGGGATGGGGGACTTTGCACGCAAAGGGGATTCGCTCTCTCTGTATGCGCTTCGGGGGCTCTCAGGGCATCTTGATCCGCCGGATCCGAGCGCGCATGACTCCCAATACGCGGCGTCGACGGACTTGAAGGATCCGATTCTTTCGCCGATCTACAGCGACCTGCATGGCCTGCCGCCGACGCTGTTTGTGACCAGCGGGCGCGACCTGCTGCTGAGCGGCACGGTGAACCTCCATCGCGCGTATCTGCTGGCGGGCGCGGATGCGCGACTGGTGGTCTACGACGCGCTGACGCATGCCTTCTGGTACGATCCGCGCCTGCCCGAGGCAATCGAGGCCAACCACATCATGGCGGAGTTCTTTGTGAAGGCGCTGGGGAAGTAGGGTGCCCGGAGATTGAAGGCTGGGTTGGCGGACCCGCTCGGTCATGAGAGCGTGGGATTCCCGATTTTCGCGATGATTTGAAATGGGAACGGAATGCGCCTGAATTGGCGGATGCGTCTTCGAGCGCGTTGATGGGGACTCGTGTGGGGGGTAGGTTAAGGGGAGAAAGCGCGGGGCAGTCAGGGCGTCGCGCGGCGGGGAGGACGTGAATCTGGGCGCAATGAATCCCTTTTGCAGGCCGCGTGGGTCCGCAGACTTAGCAGTTCTGGGTGGGACGAAGAGCCTGCGCGAGGTTGCAGAAGGGTATCAGCAAGTGCTGATGACGAATCCGCGGCACGCGGAGTCGCTGGCGGGCATGTGTGTGGTGGCGCTGGCGAGCAGGCAGAACGAAGCGGCGGTGCGGATGGCCGAGGCGGCGATCGAAACAGCGCCGCGGATGGCTGTTGCGCATGTGGCGCTTGGCCAGGCACTGAAGGCGTGCGGGCGGAACGAGGAGGCGGAACGCGCATATGGGAATGCTCTTTGCCTCGGAGGTGCGCAGGCGCTGGCGTGGCTCGGGCTGGGGGAGCTGAGGCTGGCGGCGGGAAAGACTGAGGAAGCAAAGGGGGAGTTTGAGCGCGCGCTGCACAGCCGGCCGGCGCTGGTTCCCGCGCACATGGGGATGGGCAATGCACTGGCGATGGAGGGAAGCAGCGAGGCGGCCCTCGCGTGTTATGAGCAGGCGCTGCGGTTGCGGCCGAAGCTGGCCGAGGGGGAGTTCGCGGCGGGATTCGTGCTGGCGCGAATGGGCAGGTTGAAGGAAGCGGAGCGGCGGTACCGGCGTGCGTTGCTGCTTCGGCCGGACTTTGCCGCGGCGTGGATGAACCTGGGCGCGCTGTTGCGCGAAGAGGGCAGGGATCTCTATGCGGAGGCGGCGCTCAAGCGTGCGGTGGAGTTGCGTCCCGACCTGGTGGCGGGCTGGGTGAATCTGGCGCTGGTGGAGCGCGAGCGGGACCGGATGGGGGCTGCCGAGGCGTGCCTGCAGAAGGCGTTTGCGCTGAATCCGGAGCAGGTGGAGACGCAGATTGCGTGGTGCCAGCTCCGGGCCAAAGTTGGCGACAAGGCAGGGGCGTGGGGTTGGCTCAGGTGGGCGCTGGCACGGAACGCGGAGCATCCAGAAGCGCTGAACATGATGGGCATCCTGCTTCACAAGGAGGGGCGGTTTGCCGAGGCGATTGAGGCCTTTGAGCTGGCGGAGGCGGTGGGGCACCTGGCGGCGTCGTCGAATCGCGGGAACTGCCTGCTGGATATGGGGCGAATGGACGAGGCGCTCGGCGCGCATGAGCTGGCGGTGGAGCGCGATCCGAAGCATCCGGGGGCGCGGTACAACCTGGCGCTGACGCAGATTCGCATGGGTGACTGGGAGCGGGGCTGGCCGGGGTATGAGGCGCGGTGGCAGTTCAACGAGGTGCATCGCAGGCCGAGGGTCTTTCGGCAGGCGCGCTGGAGGGGGGAGCCGCTCAAAGGGGAGCGTGTGCTGCTGCATGCGGAGCAGGGGCTGGGAGACACGATTCAGTTTTGCCGGTATGCGGCGCTGGTTGCGGCCCGCGGAGGGTTTCCTGTGCTCCAGGTACAGCAGCCGGTGGAGCGGCTGGTGCGGTCGCTGGATTTGGTGCAGGCCGGGAGGGCCGAGGTCGCGCTCCTGGGAGGGAGAAACGGGCTGAGTTTCGATCTCGAGTGTCCGCTGATGAGTTTGCCCGCGGTTTTTGGAACGATGCCCGAGACGGTGCCGTGGCAGGGTGCGTACCTGGCGGCGGATCCGGGGCTCGTGGCGAAGAGGGCGGCGGAGATGGAAACGCGGTGGGCGCAAATGGCAGGTCAGGCCGTCGGGCGCGGAGGGTTGCGTGTAGGGGTGGCGTGGGCCGGAAATCCGCGCTACAAGGCTGATGCGCAGCGGTCGATGCACGTGAAGACACTGGTTCCGCTGCTGCAGACGCCGGGGATTGAGTGGGTGAGCCTGCAGAAGGGACCTGCAGCCGAGCAGATATCTCAGCTGGACAGGGACATTTCTCTATGGGATGGGTCGGGCGGGGATCGGGACCTGGCGGATACGGCAGCGCTGATAGCCGGGCTCGATTTGGTGATCACAACGGATACCTCGATCGCGCATCTGGCTGGGGCGATGGCCAATCCGGTGTGGATTCTGCTGCCGCACCTGGCCGACTGGCGGTGGGGGAATGTAGGCGAGACAACCCCCTGGTATCCCACTGCGCGACTTTATAGGCAGGCAAATCCGGGGGATTGGGCAGGGCTGCTGGGGCGGGCCAGGGGCGAGCTAGAGGCGGGGCACGCGAGTCCTTATCCTATTCATTTACATAAATTTGCAGAAACCAGATCGACAGTTCTGGGCTGAGACATACCGGGAGAGTTTCGGGCGGGAAGATTTCTCTTGACATATAGTGCTCTATATTATAGAGTACTCTTCATGGATGGATCGAGTCGCTCTCCAACGATCGAACCGATCCCCAAGAGGTCTCAAATGAAAACCAGATTCCCAGCTATTCGAGTAAGGCGGTTCAGCAATGGAATCCTGCTAGCCGCTCTCATGGTTTCTCTCACATCGCTTGTTGTGGCGCAGGGGCCGGGGCAGACCTGGGTGGATGCGCAGCGCGAGGCGATGCGCAAGCTCTCGTCTCTTGCTGGGAGTTGGACAGGGCCGGTCACCATAGTTCGCGGCCCCCAGCCGCTTCATCTGACGCAGACGGATCAGGTGGAGTACAAGCTGGACGGGCTGGTGATGCTGATCGAGGGCAAGAGCACCGACAGTGACGGCAAAACCTCGTTCGCCGCGCTGGCGACGGTTTCGTACGACGAGGCTACGCACACCTATCGATTTCGTGCATATAACGGCGGTCATTACGTGGACACGGAGCTCACGTTGCTGGCGGATGGGTTTTCGTGGGGATTCAAAGCGGGGCCAGCGGACATTGTGAACACGATGCATATCACCGCGAAGGGTGAATGGAGCGAGGTGACGCAGGCTACGGTGGGGACAAATCCGCCAATGCACGCGGTGGATATGCTGCTCGTGCGGCAAGGGGATGGGAACGGGAAGTAACGGCGACTTTTGGCGGAAATGAGAATTCCGCAGAGACTAGAGGAGATTCTGAAAATGGCAACGACACTTGCGAACCGACATACGCCCGAGGCTTTTTCACCGCTCAGCCCGGCCTGGTTGAAAGGCCGGATGAGGGGCGCTCTGATCTGCGGCACGTTTGGCGCGGTTTGGATGTTTGAGGCCGTGTTTTTTGGCGGGATTGCCACGCCGGTATGGCTCACGGTGGTCGGGGTAGCAACTGTGGCGGCGATTGCGTGGCCGGTAATGCGGCTTCGTTCGTTTCGCCGGCTTCCCTATTCGGCCTCTGATCGGGGCAAATGGGCTGCCGTCGCAGTGCCTTATTGGATCAATTGTGCGATCGAGTGGGTGCTTTGTTGCGTCGCGGCATTCTGGCTGGCGCACATTCGTCAATACGCACTGATTCCCGAGTGCCTCGGCGTGATTATCGGGTTGCACTTCCTGCCGCTCGGAAAAATGTTCAGATCGCCGATTTATTACGCCACGGGAGCGGCCATGGTGTTGGGAAGTTTGGCTTCGCTGATGATTCATGCAGGGCCCTTGCGCAATATTGCTGCATTCGGTGTCGATGGACTTTCGTTATGGGGAACCGCGGCGGTGATTCTATGCCAGGATTGGCTTTCAACAAGAGAAGAGGAGAACTGAGCGATGGATGCGATGGAGACACAAGAACTGAAAGAGCGGCTGGCGCTGATTGAGCAGATGATGATGGCCGGGCGGCGATCGACGGAGAACTGGGGCTGGACATTTGTGCTGTGGGGCGTCGCCTACTACGTGGCGATCGGATGGAGCGCTCTGGGCGCCGCTTCGTATGCATGGCCGGTGACGATGGTCGCCACCTGCGTACTCATGGGCGTGTTCCTTGCGCGGCGTGATCGCAAGCCAAACACGACGATGAACCGGGCGATCATCGGGGTGTGGATCGCGCTTGGGGTGACGATGATGGCGCTGATGCCGGCGCTGGCGATCAGCGGGCGGTTTGCCGATGCGCATGGATCCATCGCGGTGGTGTGCGCCTTGCTGGGTATGGCAAACGGGGCTTCGGGGATTGTGCTGAGGTGGCGGCTGCAGATTGCGAGCGCCTGCGTGTGGTGGGTGTCGAGTATTGTGGCGTGTTTTGGAAGCCAGATGCAGGCGCTGGTGGTGTTCATGGTGGCGATCTTCTTTTGCCAGATCGGTTTTGGTATTGCCTGCATGATGGCCGGAGCGCGCGAGGCGCGTGGAATGAAGGATGGCGCACATGCCTGAGCTGCCGGAGCTGAATCCCGTGGTGCATGGGAAGCTGCGGCTGGCGGTGCTGTCGCTGCTGGCCACAGCGGACGAGGCCGAGTTCACGTGGTTGCGCGCGCAGACGGGCTCGACGGACGGCAACCTGGGCGCGCAGTTGATGAAACTGGAAGAGGCCGGGTATGTTGCGGTCGAAAAGAAGTTCGTGCAGCGCAAACCGCAGACGCTGTATCGCATGACGGAAGCCGGGCGGCAGGCGCTGACCGAGTACGTACAAGCGCTGAAACAACTGCTGGGTTCGGCAATTGGCGGCTGATTTGCAGCACCTTTCAATTCCCCTTACGAGACCGAGGAGGTTCCCGATGAAGATGCAAACTGCAAATCAGCTCAAAGGCCGGGCCATCGGAGCGATTTTCTTTGCGTGTTTTGGGACGGGTTGGATCTTCCTTGCGCTCACCGCAAAGGAGATCATCAATCCGGCCACCGTCTCAGGGACGGTCTCGGGCATGGTGGTGTTGCTGCTGGCGGCGGCGTATCTGATACGCCGGGCCCAGTTCTGGCCGCGCGTGGCTCGGGACCCATCCATGGGCCGCTCTTTCGCGTGGATCAATGCGATTCAATGGACTGCGGTGGCGATTGTTGCATTCACATTTGCCAAGCTTCACATCGACGCATACACCACATCGGCCATCACGGCGATCATCGGGCTGCACTTGTTTTCGCTGGCGCGGTTGTTCCGCTACCCTCTGCACTACCTGACCGGGGGACTGTTGGTGGTCTGGGCCGCGGCGAGCGCCGCGCTGGTGCCAGTGGCAGAGATGCAAGGGACGACTGCACTGGGAACGGGGTTGATTCTGTGGGCGAGTGCGACGGTGACGCTGGGGCTTTCGTTGCGGGCTTCACGGCAAACGGTTGCCGCGCATGCTACTGCGTAGACCGGGAACGCAGTCCCTGGAGACGGGATGCAAGAGGCTCAGGTCTGAGGATTGAGACTGTCGCGGACTCGCTGCATGATGCCGAGGTAGTAGGCGATGTTGTGGATGGTATTGAGCGTGGCGGAGAGGGGTTCGCCGGCCTGCATCAAGTGACGCAGATAGGCGCGCGAGTAGCGCCGGCAGACCATGCACTGGCAGGCCGGGTCGGGTGGGGCTTGATCTTCTGCAAAGCGTCTGCCTTTGATATTGAGGCGGCCTTCGCTGGTGAAGAGCAGGCCGTGGCGCGCGGCGCGGGTGGGCAGGACGCAATCCATCATGTCGACACCCATGCGCGCGTACTGCTCGATCTCGTCGGGGTAGCCGACACCCATGACGTAACGCGGCTTGTTGGCAGGGAGCAGGGGCAGGACTTCTGAAATCATTTCGAGGGTGAGGTCGCGCGGCTCGCCAACGCTCAGGCCGCCGATGGCATAGCCGTCGAAGCCGGAGCCGGCCCCGGAAGATCCTTTCTGGTCCATTTCGACCAGCCGCTCGGCGCTTTGCCGGCGCAGATCGCGGTACATGCCGCCCTGGACGATGCCGAAGAGGGATTGCGAGCGGCCTGGGAATTCGGCGCGCCAGGGGACTTCGTGTTGATGCGCGCGGAAGTGGGTTAGGGAGCGCTGAGCCCAGGCCATGGTGAGGCGCAGGCTCTCTTCGGCGCGGGAGCGCTCGGCGGGGTACTCGGTGCATTCGTCGAAGGCCATGCAGATGTCCGCGCCGAGGGCGATCTGAACATCCATTGAGTGTTCCGGAGTAAATAAGTGGCTACTCCCGTCGAGGTGGGAGCGAAACTGCACTCCCTCGTCGGAAACCTTCCGCAACTGGGCCAGCGAAAAGACCTGAAAGCCGCCGGAGTCGGTGAGCAAGGCGCGGGGCCAGCTGATGAACTTGTGCAGGCCGCCCATGCGGCGGATGGCCTCGTGACCAGGACGCAGGTAGAGATGATAGGTGTTGCCGAGGATGATCTCCGAGCCGAGGGATTCGAGGACGTCCTGAGGGACGGCTTTGACCGAGCCTGCGGTGCCGACAGGCATGAAGACCGGCGTTTGGACGGTTTTGTGCGGGAGATGAAGGGCCGCGCGGCGTCCGCCGGTCGGGGTTGAATTGAGCAGTTGGAAGTCGAGGCCCATCACTCAATGATAGTGGGGCGATTCTATCGGGGTGCGGCGGTTACTTTTGTTGTGCGCCGAGACGCAGTAGAAAGCCGGCGCGGGCGACGCGCGGCGTTCCGAGGGTTTCGGTTGGCGTGAGGGCGACTTCGATTTGGCGGTTGAGCAGGTTTTCGCCGGCGACGAAGAGTTGCCACCGGCGGCCGAGGTCGTGCGAAGCGTAGGCATCGAGGCGGAAGTAGCCGTGCAGCAGGTAAGTGTTGGCGTCGTCATCGAACTGACGGCCGCTGAGCCGGCCCTCGAGATTGAGCGAGCCGAGCTTGGGCCGACAAGCGCGCAGGTTGAGCGTGGCCAGGTTTCGGGCGACTTCGGGGATCCAGTTGCCGAGGTCAGTTTTGCCCGTTTCTGCGGTACCGCGGGTGACGGTGGCGTGCGCGTACTGGTAACCGCCATCGAGCGAGAGGAAGCGCCACGGGGTGAGCTCAAAATCGAGGGAAACACCCTTGCTTTCGATCTGGCCGAGATTCTCGCGCATGAGCAGGATCGGCGAGGAGTTGGGGTTGATGGTGACGGCCGAGATGGGGCGGTTGACCTGGGTGAGGAAGGAGCTGGCGCGGACGACGCCCCAGTTGTGCTGCGCGGCCACGCCAGCTTCCCAGCCGGTGGCGCGCTCGGCAAGCAGAGTGCCGTTGGGCAGGGTGAGCTGATTGCCGACCTGCGTGGAGCGGTAGAGCTCGTTGGGCGTGGGGGCGCGGAAGGCGCGAAAGCCGGAGGCGGAGAGAGCCCAATGATCGGTGAGTTTGCGGGCAACGCCCACGCGGGGATCGAAGACGGTCAGGCTTTGTTGCGTGGGCTGCTTGGCCGCGGGCGTCCAGGAGGAACCAGTGAAATCGAGCAGTTGGCCGTCGAAGTTCTGGTAACAATCGAGGCGGGCGGAGGCGGTGAGGGTCCAGGCTTTGTGCGTGGCCATCGCTTCACCGTACATGGCGGAGTCGCGCTGGTGATCGTGGAGGTTGGTGAGCGCGGCGGTGGCGCCGTAGGTCTGCTCGCGATCCCAGATGCGCAGGTCGTGAGTGTCGGCTCCGGCGAGCAGAAGGAGTCCAGCGCCGAGGGGCTGGCTCCAGTGGGCGGCCGCGCCGAGCTCGTTATCGGGAACCTGGGAGAAGCGGGTGGGGATCTCGCCGCAGCGATAGGTGCAGGTGGCGACGCCGAAGTTGGGAAGATTCGAAATGCTCGAGAAGGTCTGGTGGTAGCGTTCGTCAGCGCCGTAGAGGCGGAGGACAAATGTGGCCTGGTGTGGGGCGTTCCAGTCGCCGCCGGTAGCGTAACGCCAGAGGCGCGTGCCGTTCTTTTGATATGGGGTTCCGTTGTTGCGGTCTTCGTTGAAGCCGCTGCCGCGGAGAAACAGGCGCAGAGAACCGAGCTTGCGGTCGGCGAAGAGCAGGCCATTCTGGCTGTGGACGTTGGAGGGCTGGTCGACCGGACCGCGCTGGAAGGGAGCTTCCTGGATGTAGCCGTCGGTTCCGAGAGCGCCTGCGCCAAAGAGCAGGCCCCAGGGACCGTGGACGGCTTCGGCCATCAGGTCGTTGTCCCAGGTTTCTTCGCCGCCATAGCTAGAGCGGAGTTGGGCAGCATTGGCGGTGGGCGTGAGCGGGACCACGTTGACCACACCGCCGATGGCGCTTGAGCCATAGAGATCGCTTGCTCCGCCGCGGACAAGTTCGACCTGGCGGACGGTGAGCGCAGGCAGCTCCTGCCAGTGAATCCAGCCGCCGAGGGGATCGTTGAGAGGCACGTCGTCGTCGGTGACGAGGGTGCGGCTGGCGGAGGTGGATCCGAGGCCGCGAAGGCTCATTCCCTGCGACGAGGGGTTGGCGACGAGAGAGCTGGAACGGCGGAAGAGCTCGAGGCCGGGGATTTGGCGCAGCTCATCGTCGAGCGTGGGGCCGGCAGTGGACTGGAGGTCTTGCTCGTCGAGCAGGCGCGTGGTTGCGGGGCTCTCGAGCTCGCTCAGGGGCGCTCGATAGGCTGTGACGGTGACGGTGGTGGTTGGGGTTTGCAGTGGCTGTGGTGCGGGGGCGGCGACAGGCGCGGGGGCACTTTGCGCGGAAGTGGGAGGCGACGGTGGGACGGAGGTCTGCGCGTTAGCTGCGGGCGCGTTGAGGAGCGTCGCCAGGAGCAACGCCGGGATCGGCGAGCCAGAGTTGAGTTTGGAGGGGAAGAACGGCATCGGCTTGGTCTCTAGTGGCGGCGCGCAGGCTTATAAGCAATTGTCCCACGGTCCTGTCCGAGGCCGGATCGATGACGCGCGTCGCGATCTCGGCGAGGGGGACGAGGGCAAATGCGCGCTCGGCAAGACGGGGATGAGGGATTTCGAGGTCGGGCTCGCTGACGATTTGATCGCCGTAGAGCAAAATGTCGAGGTCGAGGGTGCGCGGCCCATTGCGCAAGCTGGCTGAGCGATCGCGGCCGAATTCGCGCTCGATGGCGAGGAGTTCATTGAGAAGGGTGCGCGGGGCGAGCTCGGTTTCGAGTGCGACGACGGCGTTGACGAAGCGGGGCTGGTCGGCGAAGCCGACTGGTTCGGTGGAGTAGAGCGAGGAGCGGGCGACGATGCGGCCCAGGGTCGGGAGACGCGAAGCGGCGGCGGCAAGGGTGGCTTCGGGCGAGCCGGCGATGCTGGGGAGATTGGCGCCGAGACCGATGTAGGCGGTGGGCATCGATTCAAGATTACGCTGGGCATCGCGCCGGGCGAACGCCGGAGACCCGAAGACGACGTTTAGCAAAACGCTCAGCTCGCTTGGATCTGATCGGCAGTCAGGTGCGCTGCCGGAATCTGCTAGCATCCCTTGTGGAGACATCTGACTATGGACGCTCTGAATGGCGCCGGGCTTGGCGCGCGGCGGAATGAAGACATTGCACTCGATTTGTTGAAGTTTGTGGCGGGGACGGCAGGCGTTGGCCGGCCTGCGGTGGGCTCGACGGGGTTCAGCGGCGCCTCGGCGCCGAAGCCGGAAGAGCACGTGACGCAGCTGCTTGAGCTCTACAGCCGTTGCCTGCAAGCCGTTGAGGGCAAGGGAGCGGGGAAATAGCCGGCTCGCCCATTCGGATTGCTGTCGCAGGCGCCGGCGCGTTTGGCAGCAACCATCTCCGTGTGTATCGCGAGCTCGAAGCGGCAGGCAAGGGCGTGGCTCTGATCGCGGCCGTTGAGCCGGATGCGGCGCGCGCGGCGCAGGCCGCGGAGAAGTACGCGATCCCGGTCTTCTCGAGCGCGGACGAGCTGCTGAAGGCGGACCTGAAGCTCAATGCCGCAACGGTTGCGGTGCCCACTGTGCATCATCATGCGGTTGCGTTGGCGCTGCTCGATGCTGGGCTCGACGTGCTCGTCGAAAAGCCGCTGGCGGCTTCGCTGGCCGAGGCAGACGACCTGTGTGCGCGCGCGGAGAAGGGCGGGCGCATCCTGCAGCCCGGGCATCTGGAAAGGTTCAATCCGGCGGTGCTGGCGATTGAGCCGAAGCTGCGCAGGCCGATGTTCTTTGAGGCGCACCGGCTGTCGGTGTTCACGCCGCGCTCGCTCGATGTGGACGTGGTGCTGGACCTGATGATCCACGACCTGGACATTGTGCTCAAGTTTGCAGATTCGCCAGTGCGCGAGGTGCGGGCGGTGGGGCTGCCGATCCTGTCGCCGAAGGTGGACATTGCGAATGTGCGGGTGGAGTTCGAGTCGGGCTGCGTGGCCAACTTCACGGCGTCGCGCGTGTCGACGGAGCGGGTGCGCAAGCTGCGGTTCTTTGAACCGCGGCGGTATGTGTCGATCGATTATGCGCGGCGGGATGTGCTGGTGATCGGGATCGAAGAGGGCGCGGGCAAGGGTTCGCCGGCGGATCTGCTGGCAGCGCTGCCGCCAGAGGTGCTGGAGAAGCTGCCGGCCGGAATTCGCGAGGGGATCGCATCAGGAAAGATTGACCTGGCGAAGGTGGACCCGGCACTGATCGCGCAGTTTGCCGCGATGGCGGGGATCGATGCGAGCGTGATCGCGCAGTTGACGGGTGCGGGGGCGAAGGGCGCGGGGTCGAATTCAGGGTCGAATTTGGGGCTGAGCTTTGACAATCCGGAGGTAACGCCGGGAGAGCCGCTGCGGCTGGAGATTGAGGCGTTTGTGGAGTCGGTGAGGACGCGCCATGCGCCGCGCGTGACGGCTCGGCAGGGGCGGGAGGCGCTGGCGCTGGCGCTGGAGATTCAGGCGACGATGGCGGCGCATGCGAAGCGGGCGGGGCTGGAGAGCTTCTTCGCGAACGAGAGCTAACGCTCACCGCGTAAGCGTGGCCACCAGCGGTGGACGATGTGGCAGTATATTTCGTAATCCGGTCCGAAGGTGCGCTTGAGAGTGGGCTCTTCGTAGAGGGTGACGAAGAGATGCGTGACGAGAAGGAAGCCACAAACAAAGAGCAGAAGGGCTGTTGACTGGTAATAGAGTGCGGCCGAGGCGAGAGCGAGGGCCGCGCCGAGGTACATGGGATTGCGTACGAAGCGATAGGGTCCGCGGATGACGAGGCGGCGCGGGGGATCGAAGGGCGCGGGCGTACCTTCGCCGATAACGATGAAGGCCGCAACGCAGGAGAGCGCAATGAGAGCGCCGATGCTGCCAACGATCCACGCGACGATCTGGGGCCAGTCGAAGGAAGCGGGTTGGGAGATGCCGGCCCAGCGCAGAATCTGCGATGGCAGATAGATGAGCAGCAATCCGATGAAGAGCGTTGCGTAGACGAGAGCGCGGAAGAAGACGAACATATGTGCCTCCTGTGTGCGGATGCGGCGTTCGCGGAAGTTCCTCGTTCGAGCGAAACTTCCGAATGAGACTCCGCAGGGGCTAAAGTGTCTGCGTGAGAACTACACAAGGTACTTGTAATTCACAGCGT
>CAYWSR010000062.1:0-23109 GCA_964460385.1 uncultured Occallatibacter sp.
TTCGAGCAGCGCCTGCATGGGCTTGAAGCCGATTTCGGGGGCCATGGGGTGGTGGCCATCCTTCATGGACCATCCGGCTGCGTCGATGCCGATGACCAGGGAGGGGTCGAGACTGAGACCGAGCTCCTGCGCGACGGTCTGGATGGACTCCCAGCGGTATTCGGAGTCGGGGATGGCGTGGGGGCCGCGCATAAAGGCGATGCGGCGATGGCCGAGCTGAAAGAGGTGTACCAGCGCCTGGCCGACGGCGAGATGGTGATCGAGGACGATGTTGGTAACGTTTTTGACCGCGCTGTGGGAGGAGATGGCCACCACGGGCACGGGCACATCGATGTGGTCCGACGGCGTGTTGAGCAGCAGGAAGCCGTCAATGGCGCGTTCGACGAGCATGCGCGGATACCTGGCGAGCAACTCGTCGTTCCAGTCGTGGCAGGCGGTGAAGTAGAAGTAGTGGGCGGCGGAGAGCTCCTGCACAACGCCGCTCATGACGCGGGTAAAGTAGCCCTCGCTGAGGTCCGGGGCCAAGACGCCGACGGACATGGACTTACTTTGGCGCAGGGAACGGGCAAAGTAGTTAGGGCGGTAGTTGAGCTGCTTGGCAGCGGCGACGACGCGGTCTCGCGTCTCCTGGGGGATTGATTTGGCGGAGGGAGAGTTATTCAGGACCAGGGAGACGGTCGTCTGGGAGAGCTTCAGATGTTCGGCGAGCATCCGCAGGTTGACGTGTCCCGGTGGCGTGGAAGTTTTTCCCTTAGCCATGTTGGATTTGTAACACGTTTGCAATGAGGATGACAGGGAACTGGGGTGCAAACATCGGTTTTGTCGGACGTTACCATTTTGCAGTCCGACGGCTTGGCAGGCACGGCGAATCGCGCCTGGCATCAGGAATCGTGCACGGATTCGCGTTAGGGTGCGTGGAGCTTGTTGACGCCGGGGTGGAGCGGGTAGCTTCTGCCGTTGAAGAAAAACTTCCCTGTGAGCGTGCCGGGGAGGGTGATGGTGGCGTCGAGAGCCGAGCCTTTGCGGCGGTAGTCGACAGAGATGAGGCCCTGCGGGTGAGGGAACTGCGCGGCGAGCGAAGGCAGTTGGCCGAGGTGGGGCGCGATGCGGACGGTGGCAAAGCCGGGACTGGCCGGCTCGATGCCGGCAACGAGGGTGAGCAGATCGTAGATGGGGTGGGCGCTCCACGCATGGGAGTCGGAGCGGGCATTGCCGGGTGTTTCGGGCCAGGTGGAGAAGTGGAGTGGGAGGAGTTTACGCCAGGGGGCGATGGAGGCGAGGTATTGGTCGGCGAGGTCAGTGGGGGGTAGGCCGGGGTGGGCGGAGCCGGTTTGGGGCGATTTTTCGGCTTCCTGGGCCTGGGCCACGTGGTCGAGAGCGCGGGCGAGGTAGAAGCGGAAATAGTAGGAGGCGGAGAGGACGCCGTCTGGCGTAGTGCCGGGATCGATGGCGAGCATGCGCTTCAAAATTTCGGCCTGGCGATCGCGAGGGACGACATCGTAGAGGACCGCGAGGATATTGGCCTGCTGAGAGAAGTTCTTGAGGTCTGGATTGTCGGCGATGAGGTTGCGCTGGGTGGACCAGCACTTCTGGCGGAGGCCGGCGCGGACGCGGGCAGCGCGGGCGCGGTCGCGAGCGGCAAACAGTGGGTCGCCGAGGGCGCGCTCAAGGTCGGCGGCCTGGTCGAGCGCGCCAAGGTAGTGGAGCGTGGTGATGCAGGACTCGTCTTTGTCGTCGTAAGTGGGGATGGCGCCCTTTGAGACCCAGTCGACGAATGACCATCCGGGGAGGCGGCGCAGCAGGTGGTCCGGTTGCTCGTAGCGAGAGAACCACTCGAGGATTGAGCGGGCGGCGGGCAGGGCGGAGCGTGCGGGCTCGGGGTCGGGGCGGTACATCCACCAGTCGTGCAGCATACCGATGTAGATAAGCGAGAAGGTAGGGATGGACTGGTAGAGCGAGCTCGGGTAGCGGCTGGCTGTCAGCCCCTCTGGAATGCGGGAGTCGTCAAAAGCGCGGAGCGCCTGGCGGGCGAGGCGGTCGTCGCCGGCGACGGTATAGGAGATGAGAGCCTGGATGCGCGTGTCGCCGATGTACTGGAGTTGCTCGTAGTAGGGCGTGTCCATGTAGGTTTCGTGGGCGTCGAGACGGGCGGTGCGCCAACTGATCTCCCAGATCTTGTCGAGGTCGGGGTCGGGCGAGTGAAAGCTGGCCTGCTCTTTGAATGGGTAGGCGGTGAAGCTGGCGGTGAGCGACTCGAGGGTGAGGGGTTCGTCGGCGGTTTCGATATCGAGATCGAGGTAGCGCCACGTGCGCCACCAGAGCGGCTCAAAGACGCGATGCGCGCCGCCGTCGGGGAGAAAGCGGTCGGTGAGGCCGAGGGCGGTGCGGGGACGTATTGCGCCCTGCGCGTCGGTGTACTCGAGGGAATCGCGATCGGCTTTTTGCTGTTTGTTGTCGTAGAGGGCTTCAGAATAGGTGATGCGGATTGTCGACCCTTTGCCGCCGGAGATGGTGAGGCGCGGGTAGGCGGTGGTGAGGGTATGGCGGTCGAGGGTGACGTGGACGTGACGGTTCGGCGGGATAGAGCCAGGTAGGATGCGGAGCACCTGGTCTCGCCCGTTGGGATCCATATGTTCCTGTATGTCCGGGAAGATGACGGCCGCGCCGACGCTCGTATTTGCGTATTCCATCCGCGGCAGCTCATCGGGGATGAGTCCCCAGGGATTGTTTCCGGTGACACCAGCAGAGTGGGCTTGATTGTCCCCCGCGAAGATGTCGCGCATGGGCGAGGCCGCGGGGACCCATGCTGCGCCAGTGGCGGACGGGGATTGCCAGTCCCAGTCGTAGTGGGTGGAGTCGATCTCTTCGCCGGGACCGGCGGCGAAGTAGGTTTTGAGCGTGACGGTGGAGCGATCGAGCGGGCGATGGCCGGGCTCGATCTCGACTTCCCAGTCGCTTTTTCCATTGACGGGGCCATTGACACCGGTGCTGGTGGAGTCGGGGCCTTCGGATTCACTTTCAAGAAGAAACGCGGTTCGGTCGGTGATTTGGGCTAGCGGCGCGAGGACGCCAAAGTTCCAGACTGTAGCGGTGATGAGGTTTGGGCCGGGCTGAAGGAACGGCGCGAGGTCGAAGCGCTCGTAGCGCCAGTGGAGGAGGTCGCCGCGGGCCGGACCGTCGCCAACGCGATGGCCGTTGGCATAGAGAATGAAGCGATTGTCGGCGCTGACGCGGACGATGTAAGCGGAGGGTACGATGGCAAGCGTAACCGCGCGCCGGAAGTGGAGAACGATGGGCTCGCGGAGCGGCGCGGTGGGATGGGTGATCCAGGCGGCGCGCCAGGTGCGGGTGGGCGGGTCGGGGACGGGCTGGGCGGGGGGTGCGGGCTGACTGGCGGGCTGCGGCGTTTGTGCACGGGTTTGGGCGGGAGCGGGCCCGTGGGCTAAGGCAAGTGCTAAGGCGAATGCAGGGAGAGAAAGGTTTCGGCGCATGAGATCGACCTATGTTGAAGACACACAAGCTTATCGGAAACGGGAAAAGGCGGGGAGGAAACAGTGTTCGGTGACAAATCCGCCGGATTGTCCGTCAGAAAGCGGGGAGTACGGCGGGGACGAGAACGGGCGGGACCGGGAATTCGGATGAAAATCCACAGAATCAGCGGCCGGGCAGGCCAGGGCGGGCGAGATTTCCTTTTTGTATGCGCCTGATTTTGCGGCCTTGTAACCTTCTATTCATCTTTCCCGGTTAGCGTAAATCGTGGTGACTGCCAACGTGTCCGAGACTCCCGCAACCCAGTCCACAACTGAGCAAGCAGTGCCGTCCGCCAGCGCGCCCGCGCCGCCCTTGCAGCCCGAGCCGGCTGCAGAGGCCTCTGCGATAAGGCGCTTCCTCCTGTCGCGGGGCAACTCGGCGATCGCGGATACGGGCTTCCACTGGCTGATGGTGCTTTGCGCGCTGAGCATCTTTGGCATTGTTGTACTCATCGCGTTTGAGCTGGTTCAGCGGTCGCAACTGGCCTGGAGCAAGTTTGGGCTGGGGTTCTTCTTTTCGGTGTTTACCGATCCGGACACGCATCTGCCCAGCTACTGGGACCCTGTCAACGGGCACTTCAGCGCGCTGCCTTTCCTGTACGGAACGATCCTGTCTTCGCTGCTGGCCCTGGTGTTTGCGGTGCCGCTGGCCGTTGGGACCGCGGTGTTTTTGACCGAGATGTGCCCGCAGCGGCTGCGCGGCCCGCTGGCGTTTCTTACCGAACTGCTGGCAGCGATCCCAAGCGTGATCTACGGGTTTTGGGCCCTGGTTGTGCTTGTGCCCATCATGCGCGAGACGGTGGACCCATTCCTGAGCAAGTACTTAGGCTGGACGACACTCTTTAACGATGACATTCCGACTGGCTTGTCCTACATGACGGCGGGCGTCATTCTAGCGGTCATGATTTTGCCGATCATCTCGTCATTGACGCGGGAAGTGATGAGCGCAGTGCCTCATTCGCAGCGGGAAGCGGTGCTTGCGCTGGGCGCGACGCGCTGGGAGATGATTCGCATCGCGGTGCTGCGCAACGCGCGCATCGGGATTGTGGGCGCAGTGATTCTGGGGCTGGGACGCGCATTGGGCGAGACGATGGCCGTGACCATGGTGATTGGCAACAGCACCGACATGCCGGCGTCGCTCTTAAAGAGCCATTCGCTGCTGGCGACCGGGAGTTCGATGGCCTCGGTGATTGCCAACCAGTTCAGCGAAGCATCGGACGATCTGCACCTGAGCGCGCTGATGGAGATTGGCCTGGCGCTGTTTGTGGTGACGATCATTGTGAATGCGCTGGCACGGCTGCTGGTGTGGATGGTGACGCGCGGAGCACCGGCGCAAAGAAACTAGGGTATGGGGTATAGGGTCTAGGGTCTGGGGAAAGACGCGGGAGATTGGATTGAGGACAGGGCAAAACAGCTTGCGGTCGAAGTACAGGGCACTGATGGATGGCGTAGCCACGGGGCTGGCCATCTTGTCGACGGCGCTGGTGGTTGTTCCGCTTGTCGCGATTTTTATCTACCTGATCATCAAGGGCGCCAGTTCGCTGAGCATCAACTTCTTTACGCAGATTCCCAAGCCTGTGGGCGAAGAGGGCGGCGGAATGGCCAATGCCATTGTCGGCTCAGGCATTCTGCTCGGCATCGGCAGCCTGATCGGCATTCCCATCGGGATTGCCGGCGGCATTTTTCTGGCTGAGTTTGGGCGGGGCGGCAAGCTGGCCAACGCGATTCGTTTTACGGCGGATGTTTTGAATGGCGTGCCTTCGATCGTGATGGGCATTGCGATCTACTCGCTGATCGTGGTTCCGACGCACACCTTTTCAGGCTATTCGGGCGGCGTGGCGCTGGGCATCATGATGATTCCCACGGTATGCCGCACCACCGAGGAGATGCTGCTGATGGTGCCACACGCGGTGCGCGAAGCAGCGCTGGCGCTGGGCGTGCCCAACTGGCGCTCGGTGCTGTCGATTACGTTGAAGACGGCCTCGCCGGGCGTGATCACGGGTTGCATGCTGGCCTTTGCGCGCGTGGCCGGTGAGACGGCACCGCTGATTTTTACGGCATTCGGCAACTCGAACTGGACGGTGAATCCGAATGAAGCGATGGCGGCGCTGCCGCTGCAGATTTACGTTTACGCGCTCTCGCCCTACGATGAGTGGCACAAGCTGGCCTGGGCAGGATCGCTGGTGTTGATCGTTTTGATTGTGGCCGCGGTTTCGCTGGTGCGGTACGTGACCAGCCGCGGCGTTTTGAAGGGAGCAAGCTAGTGGGTGTTGGCATAGAGGTTTCGAACCTGAACGCGTGGTATGGGACGACACACACGCTGCAGGACATCAATCTGAACATCCCGGCCAACCATGCGACGGCGCTGATTGGGCCATCGGGCTGCGGCAAGAGCACGTTTGTCCGCTGCCTGAACCGCATGCACGAGACCAACCCGATTGCGCGGGCCACCGGCACGATCAAGATCGGCGACCTGGACATTTACAAGGACGCCAAGCCGGTGGAGATTCGCCGCCGCGTGGGCATGGTCTTTCAGCGGCCCAATCCCTTCCCGACCATGTCGATTTACGACAATGTGATCGCGGGCCTGAAGCTGAATGGCTACAGCAACCGGCGCGTGCTGGATGAGATTGTGGAGCGATCGTTGAAAAACTCGGCGCTGTGGGACGAGGTGAAGGACGATCTGAAGAAGAAGTCGGGCGCGAGCCTTTCCGGCGGTCAGCAGCAGCGGCTCTGCATTGCGCGCGCGCTGGCGGTGGATCCCGAGGTTCTGCTGATGGACGAGCCCGCCTCGGCGCTCGATCCGGTTTCGACCTCGAAGATTGAAGACCTGATTTTTCAACTCAAGACGCAGTACACTATTGTGATTGTCACGCACAATATGCAGCAGGCCGCACGCGTGGCCGAGAAGACCGGCTTCTTCCTCAACGGGCGCATGGTGGAGTTCGATTCGACGCATAAGATCTTCACCAACCCGAGCGACAAGAGGACGGAAGACTACATCACAGGCAGGTTTGGATGACGCGCATACGGTTTCAACAGAGCCTGGACGATCTGAAGGAGAAGCTGCTGGTGATGGCCGGATTGGCCGAACAGGCGATCCAGCGCGCCATCGAGGCCTATCGCGTGCGCGATCTGTCGATATGCGATCTGGTGAGCCGCAGTGAACTGGCGATTAACCGGCTGGAGCGGGAGATCGACCAGGCCGCGCTCGACCTGCTGGCGATGGAGCAGCCGATGGCCATCGATCTGCGCTTCATCCTGAGCGTGATTCGCATCAATGCCGACCTGGAACGCGTGGGCGACGCGGCCAAAAGCATCAGCGATCGAGTGCGCAGCATGGAGCAGATGGCGACGGCCGACCTGCCGGTGGACATTCCGAGGATGGCATCGATGGCGGCGGACATGGTGCGCAAGAGCCTGCAGTCGTTTATCGAAGCCAATGCGGACGTGGCGCGCAGCGTGCTGAGCATGGACGATGCAGTGGACGCGTTGAACCGCACCGCCTATAAGGCGCTGACCAAGGTGATGGAGGAGCAGAGCCATCTTGCTCCGCAGGCGCTGAATGCGCTGATGATCAGCCGCAGCCTTGAGCGGGTGGCCGATCATGCGACCAACATTGCCGAGGACGTGATCTTCTGGGTGCAGGGCGCGGATGTTCGACACCACAAGAGCGTTACGGGCGGGCGCGATCCGAATGCCGGACTGGCGCCGGCGGCCGTCCCTGCTCCAGCGGCCGCGGAGGAAACCAAGCCGGCAGCCGAGTAAGAGCGAAACCCAGGACTTGGAATTGCGAAGTGCGCCTTGATGAGAGGCGCACTTTCGTTTGGGGCGGTTGCTGGGCGGATGCGGGCGGCGGCTAGAGTTCCCACCAGTCGAGCGCGGCGATGCGTGGATAGTAGAGGGCGGCGCGCACGGCGGCGTCTGCGCCGTGGAGATTGCGGAGCACGCGGGCGTAGATCTCAAGCTGGCGTGCGTAGAGGGAGCGGAGAGCGGCGAGGTCGGGGGCAGCGTCGGGCAGGGCGGCAGGCGCGTGAGCGGTTTTGTAGTCGACGATCCACCAAACGGCCTGGCCTTCAGAGTGAGGGGCTGCGCCGGCCTGGAAGAGGCGGTCGATCTGGACGGAGTGGATTGATCCGTCGACGATGCCGGTCCATCGAATCTCGCTGGCGGCGCCGGGGTGAGGCGAGAGAATCCACGCGGCAGTGGGATCGTTCGATGCGTTGAGGGCGAGGCGCATGGCTTGGGCAGCGAGCGACTCGGCCTGCGCAGGATCAACCCCGGCTGAACGGATCTCGGCGCGGATGCGTGGGGCGAATTGCTGGAGCGCGGCGCGGGCAGAGGGCCAGTCGGACACGGCGCGCAGGCGAGCCAACTGCTGCAGCAGGGCATGGACGGCCGTGCCGAGCGCGCGGGAAGCGAGGCCGCCCTCGTGGCGCGCGTAGAGCGGCGCGTTGGCCGGAGCGGAATCGACGGTGAGCAGACGGTCGACCGCGAGGCGAGACTGGCCAGCAGGTGAAAAGTCTGGCGGAAGGCGGCGCAGGCGCGTGGGCTTGGGCTGCGATGGCATCTGGAGGAGGTTGGATTCCGCTGCGGCAGCGAGGGTCGTGAGCTCGCCGGGCTGCCGATCGGAGGAGAGCGACGCCGATGAAAGCGCGGCGGCTTGCTCCTCATTCCACGCATCGAAGCGCTGGCGGACTTCTTCTTCGACCGCGGGCCAGGCGGTGGCGAGGAGGCTGTTCGCTGGTTCAGCCAGAGCGAGGGAGACATTCTTTTCGGTCTTGTACTCGGGCCGCGCGAAGAAATGGAGCTCGTCGCGAGCGCGGGTGGCAGCGACGTAGAGGATACGGCGGGATTCCTGTAGCTCTCGATCACGGCGGGCCTGGTCGACGAATTCCTTGGCTGAACCTTTGCCGGAGCCCTTGGACTGAATGGGTGCGATGAGGAATTCGGTGACTTCACCGGAGCTTTCGGCGGACCTATCCGGTGGGAGGCCGCGCTCAAGCCAAGAGAGCATCTTGGGTTTGGTCTTGCGATCCTCCAATTGGAGATCGGGAACAAGGACCACTTCAAATTCGAGCCCTTTGGACTTGTGGATGGTCATTAGCTGAACGCCGAATTCAGGGTCTGCATTTGGATCGGGCAGCGCTTTGAGGTCTTTGAGGGCGGCGTCGAGCGCAGGACCGATGAGATCCGCGTCCGAATTCGGAAGCTGGTCGAGCCGACCGAAAAGGAGATCCACATTGGCGCGCGCGGTGCGGTCGACGGTTGCGTCGCCGGCGAGCATGAGCCATACCTGCTGGAGCCATGTGCCAAGCGCGGCTGAGGGCTGAGCGGCGCGGAGCCTGGGCGCGGCGGCGATGGCGCGGAGCACGCGCTCGGCCGCGGGACGGGCTTCGGGACTGAGCAGGCTGATGCGATCCGCGAGGAGGTCGGGTATGGGGCGGGCTGTGCGATCAGGACCTGAGCGATCGGGCATCTCGGCAATGATGGCGAGATTGGCGAGCGAGAGGCCGCACCATGGGGCGCGCAGAACTCCGAGCCAGGCGACGCGGTCCTGCGGATTGAGCAGTGCGCGGGCGAGTGCGAGGACGTCGAGAATCTCCGGACGGTCAGCAAGCCCTTCCAGCTCGATGGCACGGAATGGAATCTTCGCATCGCGAAGCGCCTGCGCGATGGGGATCAACGAGTTCCTGACACGGGCCAGGACGGCGACTCGGTATCTCTCATTCTTCGCCTTGAGCGAGTCACGAACTTGAGGGATGCGGTGCATGTGGCTCTGAACGATGGAGACGATCTGCTCGATTTGCTCTTGCTGAGCCTGTGAGCGGCTGATCCTGGCTGCGGGGGAGACCGCCTTGAAGGGTGCGATGTGCGGTACGAAATCAAGGTGGAGCGATAGCGACGGATTGATGGGGGAGAGTTTCTCCCGGTGAGGTTCGGAGGGCGCGAAGGTAATGCCGCTGCCGTCCTCTTCGGCAAATACTCTTTCAAATTTCCCGTTGAGATCCGCGACAACCGGAGGCGCGGTGCGGAAGTTCGCAGTGAGCTGGACGAAGTCGAACTGAAGGGGCGGGGCGTTGGGGATTTCGAGGCCGAATTTGCGAACGCGGAGGAAGAGCTCGGGTTCGGCGTTGCGGAAGAAGTAAATGGACTGCATGGGATCGCCGACAACGAAACAGGTGCGGTTGGAGCGATCGGGCCAGGCGGCAACGAGCGAGGCGAGAAGCTGATGCTGGCGGCGACTGGTGTCCTGGAACTCGTCGACGAGGAGATGGTGGATCCCGTCGGCAACGGAAATCGCGGCGTCGGAGGGGGAATCGTCGGGATCGCGGAGAACGGCTTGCGCGATCTGGGCAACCTCAGTGAAGTCGAGTGCCGCATTTTCAGCGAAGACGATTTTGAGCTGCGCGGCGGCGTAGCGAAGGAGAGTAAAGGAGGCGCGGACGATGCGCCATTCGTTGTCGGAGTATGCGATGGGCGCAAAGGGGCGCTCGAGCCGGGAACGAAGGAGTTCCCAGTCGGGAGCGCTTTCGAGCAAAAAGGCCTGCATCCAGCGGTCGCGATCGGAGAGCATGCCGACGAGCTGCTCTTCCAGGTCGTTCCAGTTGTTGTCGCGCCAGGAGAGCAGATCGGAGATGGCTTCGCGCAACGGTGCGTCGGCCTGGTCAATCGATTCCAGCGTGCGGCGGGCTGCCTGGCGATAGAGAACCTCAGGCGACGAGGCGACGTTGAGAGCGCCTCCGAAGCTTGAAAGGAGCGGCTGTTGCAAGGCGATTTCGCGGCAGAAGGAGTCGATGGTTGAGATGCGGAGCTGAGAGGGCAGATCGAGCAGGTTCCAGCCAAGGGCCGAGGACCGGCGAAGCGCGGCTTGAGCGACGGGGTTGGGGTCTTCCTTTGCAAGTTCGGAGACAATACGATTGCGCATCTCAGCGGCAGCGGGAATGGTAAATGCGATAGCAACAATCTGGCTGGGATCGTCGACTTTTGCGAGCAGGCTCAGGAAACGATCGGCGAGGAGCGTGGTCTTGCCGGAGCCGGCGGGGGCTTGGACAAGGACTGATCGGGTGGGGTCGATGGCGCGGTCACGCTCGGGCTGGACGAGCGGTTCGGGCCGAGACGATGCGCTAATCATCGACAGCCTCCTCGGTCTCCGTGTCTTCATCGATGGGCTGGCGATTCTCAAGGATGCGGCAGAGGGTCTGCAAGCCGCAGTTCTTGCAGGTGTCGGGGAAAGCGCGGGGGTCGACATCGGCGCGTCCGGCGAGGAAGTCGCTCGCGAGCTGGGTAATCTGTTCGCGCCATTCGAAGAGCTGGTCGGGCGTAAGCGGGCGTTTGACGAGGTTGGTATTGGGGCGCAGTTTGGGGAGCAAGGTGGATTTGGCGTCTTCGACGCAGCCGGCAAATTTGTTCTGGCCGGGGCGGATGTTGGCGAAGACCAGGCCGCCGAGCTCTTCATTCGGATTGACCGCGAAAGCGGCGTAGAGAGGGAGCTGCACATCGTCGGGGCGGGGAGGGTTCCAGTCTTTTGGATCGACGTCGCCGGTCTTGTAATCGATGACAAGGAGCGTCTTGTCGATGAGACGGTCAACGCGGTCGAGGCGGAGGCGCAGCTCGAGGCCGGCGATGGTGACGGCGGCAGGGACCTCGGTGTTCTCAACTTGGAATGGAACGCGAGCTGACTCGTACTCGAGCCATTGAGTGATGAGAGCGATGAGGCGTTCGTGTTCGAGTGCCAGATAGCGGGCGGGCATGCGGTCGCGCACGCCGGAGGGGAGTTTGTCGCGAAAGACACGCTGGACGTGGTCTGCTACGAAGGACGAGAGGCCGGAGTGGATCTTGGCGAGAAGTTCCCCGGAGGAGCGAATGCCAAGAGGCGGACCAGCCCAGACGGAATGGAGCACGAAGTGAAGAAGTTGGCCGCGCTGCCTGGCGGTGAGGCCAGCCTCGGCGGAGTTCCAGCCCTCTGCGGCGAGGCGCGCGGTGGCGAAGGCCTTGAATGGGCAGTTAGACTGAGCAGTGAGGACGGCGCCCCCGCCATGGAGCGGCCCGGGCGCGTAAGGGATGATGCTGTCGTCCCTAAAGGAGTAATTCGGTAGTTCTGGATGGGGCTGGGCAGCAAGCTCAGGCGGCAAGGGCACAGGCTGATCGGCGACATTGGAGATGAGGCGCGAGGGCAGAGCTTCGACGCCCTCTGTCAGCGAGGCATAGCTGAAGCGGATTTCAGTTGCTGAATGAATGAGGCGGTCGGTGATGGCGTGGGCGAGGTCCCAATCGAGCTGAGCCGTGCCGTGCGGCATGGAGTGAGCGCGCTGCTCTTCGAGCGGCAGCAGCGGATGCGTGGAGCCTGCCGCGGGCCAGCGATCTTCATTGGCGCCGAGGAACCAGATGAAATCGGCGGTGAGGCCGGCGGACTCGGCGGGGCCGGCGATCTGGATGGGCGCATTGCGTGACTCAGGCGCGTAGAGTGTTTGATCGAGCGTGCGGGCGAGAGTGGAGACCCACTCGCTCCATTGGATACGGCGGCCATCGAAGCCGAGCGATCCGGCAGAATCCACGGCCTGCTGGAAGCGGCGATGAGCCTGGAATTGCGCGCTCGAAAGGGGGTAAGCGCCGGGCCAGGCGAGATCTTCGAGGAGGCGCGGAACGAGGTCGGCAAACTCGAGGGGACTTTGCGGCTGGCGGCTGGCCTGGGCGAGACGAGCTTGGGCCCGGTTAACGCGGGCGACCCATTCGGCAGGGAGAGGCGCAGCGTGTGAGGCTGCGGAGTCGAGGAAGGCGCGAAGAGTCCACTCGGGGCGCTCAAGGCCGCGGCGGCGCAGCGCGCGCATGTGAGCCTGGAGGGCAGCAGTCTCCTGATTAGATGCGCAGGCGTGGCCCGAGGCGAGCAGCCAGTCGAGCTCGTTTTCGGCAAGCGATTCGGAGAGCCAGCGGAGCAGAAGAAGGGCTGCGCGGGCGAGTGGAATCTGACGGAGCGGTACGCCGAGGGAGAACTCGAAAAGCGGTGCAGACGCGGGCGCGGGCAGATGGCGAAAGAAGGCGCGCTCGAGCTCGCCTCGGCGTGTTGATGCGTCCTGGGTGAGGATGAGGATTCGCGAGCTGGGGTTGGCGGTGAGCCGCTCGGCAGCCCATAGCGCGCAGGCTTCGATTTCGGCCTGCTCGTGGACGGCGCGATGAAAATGGATGGTAGGGGTGGAGTCCGGGTGCGGGAGTTCGCGGCACTCGCCCCAAGCGGTGAAGAGAGCGCGCTGGGTGGGCGTGATGCGGTCGAAGCCGGCGAGGAGCAACGGCGGGCGGCTGGCGGAAGAGCGCTCAAGGATGGGGATAAGGACGGGAATGAGTTCGAGGGGGAGTCGCGCGGGGCTTAGCGCGTTCTTTTGGCGGCAGGCTTGATCGAACGTAACAAGCCAGCCGCTGAAAGCGGCGGGGTCGTTGACCCAGCCAGCGCGGGCCGCGGTGCGGAGAAGCTTGGGCGCATAGGTGCAGAGCAGGCCGTGCGCTTCCATGGCAAGGGCGGCTAGCCGGTGGAGCGGGCCGGGAAGAAGGGTTGCGGACGAGACGTCGCTTTCGCGGGCGATCGCGGCCCAGAGCGACTGTTCCTGAAGGGGATTGAGGATGAGACGGGGATCGGCGGAGTGTTCGAGCCAGGCGGATTCGACGAAGCTGTGCCAATCGAGAATCTCGGGGGCCGGCCAGGCGGTGAGGCCCTCGCGCTGGCGGTTGCGATGGAAGTCCGCGGTGAGGGCCCGAGCGGCACGCTCGCTGGCGGCGACCACGAGGCCCCCGTGGGCGAGCCACGCGTCGATATTTGCCTGCGGCTCCATTTCAGGGTTATACGCTGGCGACCCCATTCCAGCGTTATACGCTTGCGGGCTGAGGAAATGGTGGGCGAGCATCCGGCTCGGCACGGCTGCGGCACACAAATTAAACTGGAACGGAGATGCGGCGTTCTTTTATTGGCTTTGGATTGGTGTTGGTTCTGGTGTGCGGCTGCCACTCGGGGCAGAAGGGCGCGGACGGGGCAAGCAGCGGACCGAACTTCAAGACGTACAAACTCCGCGGCAAAGTGGTGCGGAGCGACAGCGCCAAGGGCGAGGTTACGGTGAACCATGAGGCGATTCCCGGCTTCATGGAAGCGATGACGATGCCTTACAAGTTGAAGGACGCGAGCATTGCGAGCGAGCTGCATCCGGGCGATGTGATTACCGCCGACGTGCTGGTCTCGCAGGATCCGAATGCGGACGTTTTTCTCGATCACATCGTGGTGGTGGCGCAGGCGAAGCCGGATTACAGGCCGACGGTGCAATATCACGTGCCCACGGCGGGCGATCAAGTGCCGGACTTCAAGCTGCGCAACCAGGATGGGCATGCGATTCGGCTGGCGCAGTTCAAGGGGCAGGCGCTGCTGGTGACCTTCATTTATACGCGGTGTCCGCTGCCGAACTTTTGCCCGCGGGTGACGCGGAACTTTGCGGAGATTGAGAAGCGCCTCGCGGCCACGCCGGCTGCGCTGGCAAAGACTCATCTGCTTTGCGTGAGCTTCGACCCCGAAAACGACACGCCGGAGCGGCTGCGGGCTTATGGGGCGACTTACATCGGCAGCGACGCGAAGACGGCATTTGCGCACTGGGACTTCGCGGCGCCGGACAAGGCTGTGCTGAGCGAGATGGCGAAGTTTTTCGATGTGGGACTGACTAACGAGTCCGACGGCACCATTACGCACACGCTTTCGACAACGCTCATCGGGCCTGACGGCAAGGTGGTGAAGTTTTACGAGGGGAATGAGTGGACGGTGGAGCAGGTGCTGGGGGACATGAGGCAGGTGCTGGGCGGGCGCTGAGCGATTGGTCTGGTCCAAGAATTGAGATGTTGGAACCCACCCATTTCGCATCTTTTCCTCGAAACACCGCGGAAAGGATGGGGCGCCCGGCATTTTCGCGCGCAATGTGTGCAAGTACTACTCTGCATCGGGCGAGTGGGCTGGCGCATCATACGGCTGTTACCCTTGATGACGGTGAAGAAGAGGAGTGTCGCATGGCAAGAGTAACCTTGATTTTTGCGTTTTTGATGGTGGTGCTGGGCGAGGCCGGCTACCTGGGGACTGGCAGCCTGCACAAGACGGCGCTGATTCCAGTGTGGTTTGGGCTGGCGCTCGGGCTGTTCGGATTTCTGGCTTTGCGCGCGAAGAGTGAGAAGGGCCGGATGACGTTGATGCATATCAACGTGACCATCGGGCTGATCGGATTCCTGGGTGGGGCGATTGAGGCTGTTCGCGGATACGTTTCTGCAACCTCGCAGGGACATTCACCGGACATGATTGCGCTGGCTTCGAAGGTGACGATGGCTGTGCTGATGGGGATTTACGTGGGTATGTGTGTTAGGTCGTTTATCGCGGTGCGCCGCGCAAGGCAGGCCTAGCCGATGGGGACGATGCGCGGCGGGATGGGCATGGGCATGAAGGCGGAACGCTCGGGCGGCGGCCGTGCGGGGCGTGGCGCGGCTGCGGACCTGCCCAAGAAAAAGGTAAACCTGAAGAAGGTGGGTCCGGAGGTTTGGGCGCTGATGGCGCCGCGCAAGGGGCTGATTCTGGCCGGGTTTTGCCTGATGGTGGTGAACCGGGTGGCGGGGCTGGTGATGCCCTTCATGGCGAAGCCGCTATTGGACCGTGTGCTGTCGCCCACCGGCAATCCGGCGCTGCTGCCCAAGATGATCGGGCTGGTATTTGGCGCGATGCTGGCGCAGGCCATTACGTCGTATGCACTTACCCAGCTGCTCTCCAAGGCGGGCCAGCGGCTGATCGCAGAACTGCGCAGCAAGGTGCAACGGCACGTTGGGCTGCTGTCGGTTGCTTACTATGACGAGAACCGCACTGGCACGCTGGTGGCGCGCATCATGACGGACGTGGAAGGCGTGCGCAACCTGGTGGGCACGGGGCTGGTGGACTTCACCGGCGGAATGCTGACAGCAGTGCTGGCCTTTATCTACCTGATGCATCGCAGCGTTCCGGTGACGCTCACGGTCTTTTCCGTGCTGGCCGTATTTGTGGTAATTCTGCAGTACGGGTTCAAGACGATTCGCCCGATTTTTCGCGAGCGCGGCAAGATCAACGCCGAGGTGACGGGGCGGTTGACGGAGTCGCTGGGCGGCGTGCGCGTGGTGAAGGGCTACCACGCGGAGGAGCGCGAGCACAGCGTGTTTGCGGAGGGCGTGCAGCGGCTGCTGGAGAACGTGATGAAGTCGCTGACCATGACCAGCACACTGGGGGCCGCGTCGACGACGATGGCCGGGCTGGTATCCGCGCTGGTGATGTATTTTGGCGGGCACGCCGTGCTGCGGGGCGCGTGGACCCTGGGCGACTACTTTCAATACAACATGTTTCTGGTTTTCATGATCGCGCCGGTCATCCAGATTGTGAACATCGGCACGCAGTTGACGGAGGCCTTCGCGGGGCTCGACCGCACGAACGAGATCATGGCGGAGGTCGAGGAGAACAAGACGCCGGGGCGCACGATTGCGATGCCGCCGATTCAGGGGACGGTGAAGTTTGAGAACGTGCAATTCTCTTACGAGGCCGACAAGCCGGTGCTGCATGGGATCAACTTTGAATCGCGGCCGGGGACGGTGACGGCGCTGGTCGGCTCGTCGGGATCCGGCAAGTCGACGATTATCAGCCTGATTTGCGCGTTTCACACGCCCACAAGCGGGCGCGTGCTGGTGGACGGAATCGACCTCGCGCATGTGAACCTGAATACCTACCGTTCACAACTGGGCGTGGTGCTGCAGGACTCCTTTCTGTTCGATGGATCGATTCGCGAGAACATTTTGTTTTCGCGGCCCGATGCAACCGAGGAGCAGTTTCTGGCCGCCTGCAGGACGGCGCGCGTGGACGAGTTTGCCGAGCGCTTTGCCGATCAGTACGAGACGATCGTGGGCGAGCGCGGGGTGAAGCTCTCGGGCGGGCAGCGGCAGCGGCTTTCGATTGCGCGGGCGCTTCTGGCGGAGCCGCGGATTCTGATTCTGGACGAAGCGACCAGCTCGCTCGACTCCGAGTCGGAGGGGATGATCCAGGCGGGATTGGCCAAGCTGATGGAAGGGCGGACGACGTTTGTGATCGCGCACCGGCTGTCGACGATTCGCCGCGCCGACCAGATCCTCGTTGTAGAGCAGGGGCAGATTGTGGAGCGGGGCGATCATGCGGAGTTGTACGCGATGAGCGGCCGGTACCACGACCTCTATACGCGTCAGCATGGGCTTGAGGCGAATCTGTTTCTTGCGCCGGGCGAGGGCGACACGGTGGAGGGGTAGGGCGCTTGGTTTGGGCCGGCTTGGCTCTCATTGCCCATTCGTTCCTACGTAACATCCCTTCTCGACTGTCTGGTCCGAGGACCGCTCGTCAGTCGCGGTGAATCGCGTGTGAAAGTCCAAGAAGGAATTCATCGCCGTCCAGGGTTGCCGGCAGTAGCGATCTTGTGCACTTGCCGGTTGATTTCATTCAAAGAAACTGCGTCTCACCAATTGACACGGAATTCCAAATGTCACAAAATGATAAGGAGTTCATTTGGCGACAAGGGAGTTCACAATGCGAGATGCTGCGGTGCAAGGCACATATAAGGTCCAGGCGCTGGACCGGGCATTTGCGGTTCTGGATTTGCTGGGGGAGAGCGAGACGCCGCTCGGCCTGGCGCAAGTGGCGGCTTCGCTGCAGTTGCACAAGAGCACGGCTCACCGCTTTCTGATGGTGCTTGAACGCCATCGCATGGTGGAGCGGACAGGCAACGGCAAGTTCCGGCTGGGGCTGCGGCTGTTTGACTTTGGCAACCGGGCGATCGAGCAGTACGATCTTCGGGACCGCGCACAGCCGCACCTGCGGCGACTGGTAGCGGAGACTGAAGAGACGGCGCACCTATGCGTTCTCGAGGCCGCTCGCGTGATTTATATCGACAAGATCGAGCCGGCGCGGTCGGTGCGCATGATTACGCGCATCGGAGCGAGCAACCCGGTGCATTGCACCTCGGTGGGCAAGGCGATGCTGGCGTTTCTTCCCGAGGATCGGGCCAATGAGGTGATCAAGAAGACGCGCTTTGAGCGGTTTACAACGCGGACCTTGGCTACGGCCGAGGCCTTGCGCACGGAGATGGAAAAGACCCGGCGCCGCGGCTATGCGGTGGACGATGAGGAGTTCGAAGAGGGGTTGCGCTGTATTGCGGTGCCTCTGCTGGACGCGCAGCGGCTGCCGGTTGCGGCGGTGAGCATTTCGGGGCCGTCGTTCCGCGTGACCGCACAGAAGCTGCCTACGATTGCCAACCAACTGCTGCAGTGCGTGCGCGGCATTTCGGCGGATATGGGCTACAGCTCGGCCGGCCGCGCGAACCGGGCTGCCTGGTCGGCGTAAGCGAGGCGAATCGCGGGGGCCTGTTGGGGACGTTCTGAATTGAAGACGATTCCGATGCCGGAGCAGGTGTCGAAAACGAGCAGTGGAGGGTCTTAAAGGCCCGCACTTTCTGTTACACTTTGAAATGTCGCGTTCACCTGGGAGGCTCGCTGTGGGGGGCGTCTGCGGTTAGAAGCGCGAGTGACAAACCCATCTATTGGGGACGTAGCTCAGTTGGTTAGAGCGCTGCCCTGTCACGGCAGAGGTCGCGGGTTCGAGCCCCGTCGTCCCCGCCATTCACTCCGAGCACGGACGTGAATGGGGATCAAGAATCCAAGACAAAAAGACCTAATTCCATAAAAGAAGGCCGAACGAGAGCAGCGAAGCTCATGCGGCAGCTGATGCATGGTTGCGTTGTCGCCGTGCGCGGCGGTTGGATTTGTGAATGGGGCACCCAGTAAACAACACGGAGGGCGAATGACTCACCGCTTGGTCAGGCGGTCACTTTGCCTTCGAAGTGAGCTTCGATCTCTTCGAGGGTCTTGCCCTTTGTCTCCGGCAGGAAGAATGCCGCGGTGATGAAGTAGACCACGGTGAAGCAGGCGAAGAGGAAAAAGATGGACGAGTAGCCGTGCTTGCTGACGAAGGGCAGAAAGATGGCAGCAAGCGTGGTGGAGACGAGCTGGTTGCTGACCAGCGCGATGCTCATGCCGTTGGAGCGGATGCGGGTGGGCATGAGTTCGGACAGGGCGAGCCAGACGCAGACGCCGGGTCCCATGGCGTAGAACGCGACGAAAAGATAGAGCCAGAGCGCGACGATCCACCCGTGGTTTGTGCCGGGGATCTGGCCGACGAGCGCCTTCTGAATGCGGAGGGGAGCGGTGCGCGCGGCATTGAGGTCGGCGAAGGGATTCTGAAAAAAGGACTCGACGCCGTTGGAGGGGATGGAGTCGGCGCGGTCGATGTGGATGGGCACGGCGGCGGTGTCGTCGGAGCGGGCGTAGTTGGTGGTGGAGGTGAAGTCGCCGTAGGAGTAGATGACAGCGAGCGAGGCGTGATTGGTGTCGATGGCTGCGCCGGCTGGACCGGCGTTGGCTAGCAGTTTTTGCGCTGCGGACGGATCGAAGCGCAGGGTCAGGTCTTGATTGGAAGTGACCAGCGACTGAAGTTGTGCGCCGCTATCAACGTTGAGTTTTTCGGTGCGCAGGAAGAGAGTGCCCACGCCGATGAGCGAGACAATGATGCCGCTGGTGCCGACGATGAGCAGAAACTTGCGGCCCTTGCGATCGACCAGGAACATGCCGACCATGGTCATGAGGAAGTTGATGGTGGTGAAGAGGACGTAGCCCCAGTGGGCCTGGAGATCGGAGAGGCCGCTCTGCATGAGGATGCCGGCGTTGTAGCCGACGATGGAGTTGATGCCGGTGGCGGTGTTGCAGGAGAGGATCACGAGCGCGAGCAGGAAGGGGATGACGTATTTGCGCTGGAGCAGGCGCTCGCGGGTGCGCTGGCCGGCGAGCTTTTGCGATTGCTGGTGCGAGGCTTCGGCCATTTCGTTGAGCTCAAGCTCGGCTTGCTGGGGCGTACGAGAGCGCAGGAGAGCGGCATGGGCGTGGTCACGACGACCGCGAAGGAAGAGCCAGCGCGGCGACTCGGAGACGGCGAAACTGCCCAGAACAAAGAGAATGCCCGGGGGAAGCGAGACCCAGAAGATGCGCCGCCAGGCCTGTTTCTTGAATTCGAAGAGCGTGGCTGCGTCGGAGGCCGCGGCGACGGATTGCACACGATAGCTGTAGTAGATGCCGACGAGTGCAGCCGCAACGATGCCGAGCGTGAGAAGCCACTGGAAGATGGCGGTGCCTTTTCCGCGGTTTGATGCGCCGAGACACTCGGCAAGATAGAGCGGAACCACGATGCCAATGAAGCCGCCGCTGATGCCCTGGAGCAGGCGCCCATAAAAAAGCACCCAGAAGCCCTGCGAGAGGGCAATGATGGGGATGCTTAGGGCGAAAGCAACGCCGCTGAGGATCATGAGCGGCTTGCGGCCCATCCAGTCGGCCAGGAGGCCAGCGAAAAGCGTGGAGAAGACGCTGCCCAGCAGGACGGCCGCGACTATTTCGGAAAGCTGCGGCGGGGTGAGGCCGGAGGTGGCCGCGAGGTAGGGATATGCGCCGCCAATGATGCCGACGTCGACGCCGTAGAGCAGGCCGCCGAGGCCGGCAACGAGCAGGAGAAAGGCGTTGTAGCGAGCGAGTGCGGAGGAGACGGTTTGGCCGTGGGAAATCGGGTCCATGAGAGTCAAACAGTACTCTCTCACATTTGGGGCAGGGCGATCTCGCGGAAAGTGAGCAGGGGTTTCTCAGTTTTTGGTAATTACAGACGTAATTCCCCTGTGCGCGGGTTGTGATAGGTGTCACAGTGCCCCCCGCGGCCAAGTCCTAGCATTCCTCGGGCTATAAGAGCGGTTTTTGCCGCTTCCAGAAGGAGCCAGCCGGTGGGGAAGAGACCGGGTCGGATGGGTTCCGCGGGAGCGGGGACAGAACAAAGGCCGCGTTGTGGCCAGGAACATCTTGCACTGGAGGCAGCGGGATATGAGCTGGGTTGAAGAATACAAGAGAAAGTGCGTGGACGCGGCACATGCCCTGGGGGTGGTTCGTTCCGGATCGAGCGTTTGGATCCAGTCGGGATGCGGTACGCCATCGGTGTTGGTCGATGCATTGGTGGCGAGAGCTCCGGAGTTGCGCGACGTGGAGATCGTGCACATGAAGACTCTGGGGAACGCCGACTACACCAAACCGGAGTACGAAGGCCATTTTCGTCATCGCGGGCTGTTTCTGGGGGCCAATGTGCGCGAGGCCGTGGCGGCGGGGCGAGCGGACTACACGCCCATCTTTCTGAGCGAGATTGAAGGCTTGTTCGAGAACGGGGCGCTTCCCCTGGACGTGGTCTTGATGCAGGTTTCCACGCCGGACGCGCACGGGTTTGTAAGCCTGGGCACGACCGTGGACTGCACGCTGAACGCTGCGCGCAATACGCCGGTGGTCATCGCCGAGGTGAACGATCAAATGCCGCGCACGCATGGGGACACGACCTTCCATATGAGCCACATCAACTACATCGTGGAGACATCGCGGCCGCTGCTTGAACTCTACCCTGAGCCCTTCACCGAGCTTCATCTGCGTGTAGCTCGAAACGTGGCCTCGCTGATTCCCGACGGAGCGACGCTGCAGACGGGAATTGGGGGAATTCCGGATGCTGTGCTGGCGTGTCTGGGCGATAAGCACGATCTTGGCATTCACACCGAGATGTGCTCGGACGGGATCATCGAACTGATGGAATCGGGTGTGATGAATGGAGAGCGCAAATCGCTGCACCGCGGCAAGGCAGTGACGGCCTTCGTACTCGGATCGAAGCGCCTCTTCGATTTCATCGATGACAATCCGAGCTTCGAGTTCCGGCCGATCTGCTACACGAACGATCCGTTTGTTGTCGCGCAGAACGATCGGATGGTGGCAATCAATTCCGCGCTGCAGATTGACCTTACCGGACAGGTCTGCGCGGATTCGATCGGCACCAGGCCCTTTAGCGGCTTTGGAGGGCAGGTGGATTTCATACGGGGCGCGGCCCGCTCAAAGGGCGGCGTGCCGATCATTGCGTTGCCGGCAACGGCGGTGCATGGCAGCGTCTCGCGGATTGTGCCGATACTGGAACCGGGCGCCGGCGTGGTTACTTCGCGCGCGGATGTTCATTACGTGGTTACCGAGCACGGGATCGCGTATCTGCATGGGAAGACGCTTCGTGAACGTGCGGAGGCGTTGATTGCCATTGCCGATCCACGTTTTCAGAATGAATTGGAGGACTTTGCGGTGCGCGCTCATTACCTGGCGCCGAAGCCTTCTGTTCTTGCATAGGAGGCGAGGAGTTTCCATGAAAGCTGAAGCTGATCCGAAACTGATCGTGTACTTTGGCGGCGAGTATATGCCGCTTGGCGAGGCGCGCGTGGGGATCCTCACTCATGCTCTGCATTATGGAACGGGGGTGTTTGAAGGGATTCGCGCGCATTGGGATGAGGCGCAGCAGGAATTGTTTGTGATGCGCCCCGTGGAGCACTACCAGAGGTGGAAACAGAACTGCGGCATTGTGCGGATCGTTGTTCCGGCAACGCCGGAGGAGTTGTCGGAGATCACGCTGGAGCTGATGCGAAGAAATGCGTTTCGGACCAACGTATACGTCCGGCCCCTTGCTTACAAGAGTGCAGAACGTGTGGGGGTCAGCCCCGACGATCAGGATGCCTTTGCGATCGTCGTGCTTCCGTACGGCGACTACCTTCATGCAGAACAAGGGCTCCATGCAGGTGTGAGCTCATGGCGGCGCATCGAGGACAACGCGATTCCGGCGCGCGGGAAGATTTGCGGGGCCTATGCGAACAGCGCGCTGGCCAGCGACGAGGCGCGGCGTTGCGGATTCGACGAGGCCATCTTTCTGAACGAGAGCGGCCATGTCGCCGAAGGAGCGACGTGCAACATCTTCATGGTGCGCAAGGGCAAGCTGATTACGCCGCCCGTGACCGAGAACGTGCTGGAGGGGATCACGCGAGACTCGGTTATGGAACTGGCGCGGCGGGAGCTTGGCCTGGAAGTTTTGGAGCGGCCGATCGATCGCAGCGAGTTGTACACGTGTGAGGAACTCTTCTTCACCGGCACGGCAGTGGGTGTGGCGCCGATTACGCGCGTCGATCACCGGGCGGTGGGAGACGGAAACCTGGGAGCGGTTGCATCGGAATTACAGCGGTTGTATTTCGATGCCACCCGCGGGAAGTTGAGGAATTACAGAAACTGGCTTGCGCCGGTTTACCAAGCGCAGAGGAATGTCGAGCAGGAGCAGACTTTGCCGGCAGGATTGAGCGCCGGATGAAAGGGTGATCCTGCCGAATGCGTGCGGTACAGCGGCTCGGCCAAGGAGGAAACACAATGCTGAAAACAGGCAAGACAGAAAATGCCTACGAACTTGCTCTGCAGAATTTCGATGCAGCAGCGGACGTTCTTGGCCTCGACAACGATACGCGAGAGATGATCAAGTATCCCGAGCGCGTGCTGACAGTTACGGTGCCGGTGCGCATGGACGACGGGCACATTCATCGCTTTGAGGGCTATCGAGTCCAGCACAGCCAGGTGCGCGGCCCGGCAAAGGGCGGCATCCGGTATCATC